>NZ_JBPFDQ010000025.1:0-60785 GCF_059415045.1 Ferdinandcohnia sp. SAFN-114
ATAATGTCACAATACTTATCTCAAGTATTGCCATTTTGGAGGTGTTTTATATTGTCTCACTATTTTAGGTTAGTCCAGAATCATTGAGGATTCATACTCCTTTTTTATCCTTCTTAACAGCCATGCCTGTAAATTCTAATAGTGTACGTTCATTAGACGCCCATTTTTCTCCGAGTATTACTAGGTTTTTTTGTTTGTTGGCTTTTCATTTTTTTTGTTGAAAGATCCGCATTCATTTTTCCTTTCGTATTGGAAGACTGGGCCTTTTTGTTTTCAAGTTGCTGCTTCATAGCCTCTTGTAGACTAATTTTCTTTTTAGGTGCTTCGGGTTGATTATTTTCTGTCATAGAAAATCTCTCCTTAATGGATATGTAGTTAGTCTAGTATAATCTATTTGCATTCAATTGGGAAAGGTCCACGATAGCGAAAATGGGAAAATAGGGATGCTGACAGAAGAAAAACCACTAAACAGTGGTTTTTTTAATCCCGCATGGCTCCTGCTTCTCTAGAAGTCATGGCGCCCTGGCCTTGGCTAACATCCTTTTGAATTTCTTGTTTCACTTTTTGTGGGTCTGTTCCTGAGACATCTGTTTGCATCGTATTCTGTTTAGGTTGTTTTTGCGGCATAGTAATTCCTCCTGCATTTTTTCTTCTACAAATCATAGTATTAGCAATACGTCCCGTTACATCCATACTTTCATTTTAAGGACAAAAAAGAGCATGTGACATCAATGCCCTTTAATAAAAAAAGCTAGGGAAACAATCCCTAGCTTTTCTCACACATCTTAATTCATTTCAACTTGTACTTTTTGCTTTTTCAATTTCACTGCAAAATACCCGATGGTAATCGCAATGAAGGCCACCATATAGGTTAAGAGAATCAAGTTGTTATTCCACATATAACTGAAATCACCGCTTGAAATGACAGCTTTAAATGACTGTACGGAATATGTCATTGGTAAAAGTGCGTTAATGGGTTGTAATGCAGTTGGGATTAGTTCAAGTGGGAAAGTTCCAGCACTTGTTGTTAATTGTAAAATTAAGACGATAATCGCAATGAAACGACCAGGGTCCCCCAACATAGTCACAAGCATTTGGATTAAAGTTAAGAAAGTAAAGCTTGTGATTAAAGATGTGACAAAGAATAATGGGACACTTGCGACCTCAATTTTTAGACCTTCTAATAGTATGATGTCAACAAGGGCTGCTTGGAACACTCCGACAATGGCTAATACACCAAATTTACTAAAGAACCAGCGGAATGCATTAGTTGGTTGAACAACAGGATCTTTAAGTTTAAATACAATTGACATGAGTAATGCACCAACAAATAGACCAAGTGAGATAAAATATGGTGCAAAACCTGTTCCATAGTTAGGGACGGTATTCATTTCTTGCTTTTTAACAGTGACAGGTTCGCCCATCATGTCGTAGGTTTCGTTGGATGCCTCTACAGAATTTGCTTGTTCAGCACCTTCCGCAAGTTTCTCCGCGAGTTCATCCGAGCCTTTGGCAAGTTGAACAGTGCCTTCTTCTAATTCTTTTGAACCATCAGCAAGTTGTCCTGCGCCATTTTGTAGTTGACCGGCACCATTTGTTAATTGGTTCATACCATTGTTTAATTCGTTAGCGCCGTTATTAAGGTCAACCGAACCATTGTATAATTGGCTAATTCCTTGTTGTAGACTTCTATGACCTTCATTAATCTGTTGAAGCCCAGCTAATAATTGGTTAAAGGAAGGGCTTGTTTGGGATATTAGCTGTTCCTCTAAACCAGTTGTTGCGGAACCAAACTGTTGATGTAAGCCAGTTTTAAATTGGGTGAACCCTTGGTTAAGTCCATTTTCAACGCCTGCTGATATACCAGGTTCAAGTTTTTGCTGCAATTGCTGTTCTAATTGCTGTTGTAACTGTTCTTTCGTTGGCTGTTTTTGAGCCATTTGTGCAATAAAAGCAGAAGCATGCGTTTCGTCCATTATTTGATTTTCAATTAAGGTCGTTTTAAGCTGCTCCATTTGTTGTGTTTGAGATGCGAGCATTTGGTCTGCTAGTTGTTCAGAAAGGCTGGCTGCAATCCCATTTGTTAGTTGAGTTGATAGCCCAGCGTTAAGTTTCATCTCAAGTTCATCTATACCTTCATCAACTTTGCTAACATTACTGTTAAGTTGAGTTGTTACTTCTTTTGCAATTTGCTTTGGTAGTTCTTCCTTCATGAGGGCAAGCCCATCTTGGATTTGATCGGTTCCATCCACTAAAGAAGGAATTTTTTCATTCACTTCGTTAAGCCCTGCTTTTACTTGATTAGTTCCAGAAGCAAGATCAGTTGCTCCGGACTCTGCTTTTTTTACTCCATTTGTAAATTCAATTGATTTTGAAGCTAAATTAGCTAGGTTTTCCTCTAGTGTTTTTGAACCGTCATTTACTTTCGCTACACCTTCCGCAAGTTGTTCAGAACCTTCACTTGCTTGGGTTAAACCGTCTGCCAGGTTTTGAACCTTGCCAAACATGGTTTCAGCGTAGGTGGCAGTAACATTCTTTGATACTTCTGCCTTTATTCTTTCAATTGCGGTTTCCCCAATTTGAGAGGACAGAAAGTTTGTGCCTTCATTTGGCACATACTTAAGTTCCAACTTTTGTGGTTGACGATCTAATAAGGAAGTTGCGTTTTTTGAAAAATCCTCAGGTATTTCAACGAGTATATAATAATCCCTGTTCTCAAGCCCGTTGTATCCTTCTTCCTTTGAGACAACATGAAAATCGAAGGTGTTGTTATTGGAAAGTTTGTCTGTCAACTCATTTCCAAGTTGTAATTGGTCCCCTTCAAATTCAGCTCCAATATCCTCATTCACAATAGCGACTGGTAAATTTTCCATCTGGTCATATGGATCCCAAAATGCCCAGAGAAACATACCTGCATAAAGAACAGGCACAAAAGCTACTGCTAAAATTGGAATGAGGACTTTGCGATTTGAAAGGATATGTTTTAATTCAGCAAAAAAGGATGATCCCTTCATATATAAACCTCCTAATAAAATATGACTGTTTTATTCAAATGGTCATTTTAAGCCAATTAAGATGGGTACTCAACTTGAGGACCCATGGCATGACTATTTCTCTAACCCTTTAAAAAAATACAGCTGAAATAAATTTGAAATTTCTTCTTTTTCGAGTGGTGTGTGGCTTCGTTCCCAATCAAAGATTAAGGAAACATATAGCTTCAACATGACGAAAGCTGTGATCTCTGGGTTACAGGGCTTAATTTCATCGCGGTCGATTGCTTCTTGAATCATGTCTTTCATATAGTTAATGATCGCCTGCTCAACACGCTGGACAACCTCAACAACTGCCTGTGTTCCGATATCTCTTTCCTCTTGAAAAAGCTTAATCGTTAGCTGGTGGGACTTACGAAATTCTAGCAATCGAAAAAGTATCCGGTGTGCATTTTCATAAAAGGTACTGTTTTCATCCATTGCTTCTTCGGCTACCATTTTCATATCCCGAATGAGTGTACTAATGATCTCATCGAATAACTCCTCTTTGTTCTTAAAAAAGGTATAAATTGTACCTTTACCAACGCTCGCAAGCTTCGCAACCTGATCCATTGTTGTAGCCTTGTACCCGAATAAAGAGAACGATTTAGTCGCAGCTTCAATAATTAACTGTTTTCTATCAATCGCCACTTTTGATCACCTCACTTTAGGTGGATTGACCAAATGGGGAATTCGGTCATTTAATTCACAACGAGAAATATAGCACACTAAATGATACATTGCAAGTCTTGTTTATCTTTTACTTTAACGGCGTACATATTAGTGAGCTTTAATGATTTAATGAAAACGCTAAACTTTTTTGTTGTAATTATTTTTTGCCCGTGCTAATATAAATCTTGTAAAAGGAATGCAACCGTTTGCGCAACAATTGCGCAAAAGCAGTAAAGTTAAAAGAATACAGTAATATCAATAGTTTATATATTTTAAACTCAATGAAAGCGTTTAATCGGTAGAATGGAAAATGACTAATTTCTACAAAAAAGTCTAAATTTATGCAATCGGTTTCCTAAACCTGTGCAACGGTTCCTTCCTTTCAAAAATGTAAACTGGGGGTTTTATCATGAAAGCAAAGAAACTTTTTCCTGCAGTAATGGCACTCTTATTCCTTTTAAGTGTTGTACTTGTAGGATGTTCTTCAGATGGAGAAAGCTCAAGTGGAAATAAAGGCGATTCAAAAACAACAACAGTAGATATCTTCCAATTTAAAGTGGAATTTAAGGATCAATTTGAAGCTGTTGCAAAGCAATATGAAGAGTCACACGATGGTGTTAAAATCAACATCACAACTGTTGGTGGCGGAGAAGATTACGGTGCAGCACTTCGTTCAAAATTTGCTTCAGGTGAAGAGCCAACAATTTATAACATTGGTGGACCTCAAGATGTTGCAGACTGGGTCGATAGCTTAGCAGACCTTTCTGACACAGCAGCAGCTGGTGCTGCATTAGAAGGAACCCTTGAAGGAGTTACACAAGATGACAAAGTGTTAGGACTACCTTTTAACCAAGAAGGATATGGATTCATTTACAATACAGCAGTATTTGAAAAAGCTGGAATCAATCCAGATGAAATTACAACTTTAGCTGCTTTAGAAGAAGCTGTAAAAACATTAGATAGCAAGAAGGATGAATTAGGTTTAGATGCTGTTTTCGCTCTACCAGGTAAAGAAAAATGGGTAACGGGTTTACACTTATCAAATGCTTTCTTATCCCCTGAATTTGAAGGGAATGTTTTAGGAACATTCGATTCTGCAAGTGTTGATTTTAAATATGGCGATGCATTTAAGAAGGTTCTAGATTTACAAAATGAGTATTCTGTTCAACCAACTGTAAGTTTAGACTATGCCATGCAAGTAGAAGAGTTATTTTCTACTGGCCGAGTGGCAATGATTCAGCAAGGTAACTGGGTATATGGTTCAATCGCAGGTATCGATGAGGAGCTTGCAAATAACGGAGTAAGCATTCTACCAATTCCTGTTGAAGGCTATAAAGAAGATTCAATTCCAGTTGGAATTCCAATGTACTGGGCAGTAAATAGCAATAAAGATGAGGCAGAAGTAAAAGCTGCAAAAGACTTCCTAGACTGGTTATATACTTCTGAAGAAGGAAAAACAGCGGTACTAGAAGACTTTAAATTTATCCCTGCATATGAAGGATTTGACGCTTCAAAAGTTTCTGATCCACTAGGAAAATCAGTGTATGAGTACGCAACAGAAGGTAAAACAATTCCTTGGGTATTCATGGGCTACCCAACTGGTTGGGGCGAGCAACAGCTTGGTGTAAATATTCAAAAATACATCAGCGATGAAATGAGCTGGGATGATCTTGTGAAGGAATCTCAAAAGGCTTGGGAAGACACAAGAAAATAATTGATTCATCTAACAATAGAAAACAAGGCAGCGTATGGTTGCTTTGTTTTCTCCTTTTATACAAAAATGAACGGGAGCTCGTGCTCCCCCAAATATGATTGAAATATTTTCGGATTTCGATCAATTGGAGGAATTTACTATGCGAAACCGGAATCTATGGTATTGGTTATTTTTAGCCCCAACGCTTGTAGCACTTGGAGTTGTTATAATCGTGCCATTAATTTTTGGAACCTATTACTCTTTTACAGACTGGAACGGAATTAAGATCACCGAGTTTGTTGGACTTGAGAACTATCAAAAGCTACTTGAGGATAAAGAATTCATGAACTCCCTATGGTTTACTGTGAAGTTCTCAGTCGTGTCAATTTTCCTCATTAACTTTTTTGGACTTTCATTAGCATTACTTGTTACGCAAAAGCTTAAAACAAACAATATTTTACGTACAATCTTTTTCATGCCGAACTTAATTGGAGGACTCATCCTCGGGTTCATTTGGCAATTTATTTTCATGAAGGTATTTGCGAGTATTGGAGATTTAACGGGGATTGCAGCTTTTAAAGGCTGGTTATCGACAGATACAACTGGTTTTTGGGCATTGGTTATTCTCATGAGTTGGCAAATGGCTGGATATATCATGATTATTTATATTTCCTATTTGGAAAGTGTTCCGCAGGAGTTATTAGAAGCGGCGGAAATTGATGGAGCAAGTAGCTTCCAGCGTTTTAAAAATGTGACATTCCCACTTGTCGCACCGGCATTTACAGTAAGTTTGTTTTTAACGTTATCTAATACGTTTAAGTTATATGATCAAAACCTAAGTTTAACAGGTGGCGGCCCTTATAATTCAACACAAATGGTAGCAATGGAAATTTTTAAAACCGCATTCTCAGAAAATAATTATGCGTATGGACAGGCAAAAGCGATTATTTTCTTCCTAATCGTGGCGGCTATATCCTTAACACAGGTGTACATCAATAAGAAACGGGAGGTCGAGATGTAATGAAAAGTAAAAAAAGAAAATTATATTTGCTTGAAATTCTAGGCATTGTCCTTGGCCTCATTTGGCTCTCCCCTTTCTATTTGATGGTCGTCAACTCTTTTAAAACAAAACGTGAAATTTTTACAGATACGCTAAAACTTCCGGATGTATTTACATTTGATAACTATGTTCAAGCATTTGAAGAGCTCGATTTTATCCGTACATTCTTTAACTCTGTACTAATTACGGTTTTAGGAGTTGCGGTAATTATTCTTTTTTCATCGATGGCAGCATATGCATTAAATCGTCGCAAAGGTAAAGTGAGTGGTCTCGTTTTCTTCCTTTTTATCGCAGCTATGCTGATTCCATTCCAATCAGTCATGATTCCATTAGTATCCCTGTTTGGTAAAATGGAACTATTAAACCGTTTTGGAATCGTTTTTATGTATCTTGGCTTTGGTAGTAGTTTATCGATTTTCTTATATCACGGGTCCTTACAAGGAATCTCAAAATCATTGGATGAAGCGGCCACCATTGATGGTGCAAACAGATGGCAAATTTTCTGGCACATCATTTTCCCGATGTTGAAGCCAATTTCAGTAACAGTAGCAATTTTGAATATTATTTGGATTTGGAATGACTATCTATTACCATCTCTAGTCATTAACCAAGAAGGAATGCATACGATTCCATTGAAGATGTTCTTCTTCTTTGGTCAATATACGAAGCAATGGCATTTAGCCCTAGCAGGATTAACGCTTGCGATCATTCCAGTGATACTTGTGTATTTCTTCATGCAAAAACACATTATCAAAGGAATTGCAGAGGGTTCTGTAAAATAATTATTGATAACGAAGGATTGAATTGATTCCTTTTATATAAAATGAAACGAAATATCACAAGCTTTTTGATGTCTAGCTCCAGGCGCCATCGGCTCGAAATAACAAGCTAACCGCTTCTGAAGGTAAAGAACGCCTTCTGTCAGTGCTTTTCTTGTGCTTGCAGCCGATAAACGGGCACCTTGCGCTTTTCTAATATGGAGGGTATGTATGGCTATTACAATAAAAGATGTTGCAAAAGAGGCAAATGTCTCGCCTTCCACTGTCTCAAGGGTCATAGCAAATAACCCTCGAATTAGTGAAGAAACGAAAAAACGAGTACGAGAAGCAATGGATAAGCTCGGGTATCATCCTAATTTTACAGCACGGAGCTTAGCGGTGAATAGCACAGCAACCATTGGGGTTGTGATGCCGTTCTCAGCATCCCATGTGCTTCAAGATCCCTTTTTCCCGGAAGTGATTAGAGGGATCAGCGTACAAGCACGTGAACATAAATATGGATTGTACCTTTCGACAGCTGGAACGGAAGATGAGATTTATGAAGAAGTTGTTGGGATGGTCCAAGGTCGCCGTGTAGATGGCTTAATTCTCCTCTATTCGCGGACAGATGATCGTATTATCAAGTATTTACAAAAGATTGATTTTCCATTTACAGTGATTGGTCGACCTGTGATAGGTGCAGAACGAGTCACGTATGTCGACAATGACAATATCTACATCACGAAGGTCGTAACGGACTATTTGATTGCCTTAGGTCATACGAAAATTGCATTTGTCGGCTATGATGGCGACTTCGTGTTTATGCTCGATCGCCTTGAAGGATACAAACAAGCGCTAAGCGAGGCTGGGATCTCTTTTAATGAGGACTATATCGTTCAAAAGAGTACGATAAATAAAGGGAAAGAAGCAATTATATCCTTTCTAAGTTCGGTTAAAACACCTACAGCATTGGTTTGTACAGATGACTTTATTGCGATCGAATTGATGAGTCATTTTGAAGAATTGAATATTCGCGTTCCAGAGGACGTTTCCATTGCAAGCTTTAACAACGTACTACTGGCGGAATATTCGAAGCCTCCCCTCACCTCAGTGGATATTGATATTTTTCAGCTGGGAGTTGAAGGTGCAAGCTGTTTGATTGAAAAAATTAAAAATCCGGATGTCTTACCAAAGCGAATTACGATACCGGCAAAACTAATTGAACGGAAGTCGTGCGCACGGATTAAATAAAAATGAAGGTTTAAAGAGGAGGATAAAAAGGACCGCGTCGACAAAAGCGCCACGGCCTAATGTCTTGTCGACACTAGCACTTCCTGTGCGTCGAGGTTCAAGGCGGCGCGAGCTCCCGAGTAGCGGAGCGAGGCAACTGCTTGAGTTAACATCCTTGCAGCCTTGCGCTGAGGAATTGACTTCCTGAATTAACTAGCAGACGCAAGCGCATAACCTAGTTATCACTCTGTTATCGGTGCAGTATTTGCAGAAATTCGATGTGTCATTTTACCGCACTTTTTAAACATCCTCTAGAAAGTGAGTTTATGGGAAATGGAAAACAAAACGTGGTGGAAAGAAAGTATTGTGTATCAAATTTACCCAAGAAGCTTTAGGGATACAAATGGCGACGGAATTGGAGACCTTAAGGGAATTACCGAAAAGCTTGATTATCTAAAAGACCTTGGTGTTGATGTAATTTGGCTCTCCCCTGTCTATGAATCCCCTAATGATGATAATGGCTATGATATTAGCAACTATTGTGAGATCATGGATGAGTTTGGCACGATGGCTGATTGGGAAGAACTACTTTCGCAGATGCATAATCGCGGCATGAAGCTAATGATGGATCTAGTCGTAAATCATTCATCAGATGAGCATAAGTGGTTCCGGGAATCCAGAAAATCAAAGGATAACCCTTACCGTGACTACTACATTTGGCGTCCTGCTAAAGATGGTAAGGAACCGAATAATTGGGAGTCATTCTTTAGTGGTTCAGCGTGGCAATATGATGAACAAACGGATGAATACTATTTACATTTATTTAGTAAAAAACAGCCTGATCTAAACTGGGAGAATCCTAAAGTTCGTGAGGAAGTCTATGACCTTATGACTTTTTGGCTTGAAAAAGGAATAGATGGATTCCGAATGGACGTCATCAATTTAATTTCAAAAGTTCCATCGCTACCAGATGGTGAACCGCAGGAAGGAAAAAAATATGCTTCAGGTGCACCTTATTATATGAATGGACCTCGAATCCATGAATTTTTACAGGAAATGAACCAACAAGTGTTATCGAAATACGACATTATGACTGTTGGCGAAATGCCGGGTGTCGACACAGCAGAAGCGCAAAAGTATACAGGTTCGGACCGTAATGAGCTAAACATGGTCTTCCAATTTGAACATATGGATTTAGATTCAGGTCCAACAGGAAAATGGGATATGCGACCATTAAATCTACTAGATTTGAAACAAACGTTTACCAAATGGCAAAAAGGTCTGGAAGGCTCTGGCTGGAACAGTTTGTATTTAAATAATCATGATCAGCCTAGGATGGTGTCTAGATTTGGTGATGACGGTGAGTATTGGTTAGAGTCAGCAAAGATGCTTGGAACGTTTTTGCATATGTTGCAGGGAACTCCATATATATATCAAGGTGAAGAACTTGGGATGACGAATGTTCAGTTTGATTCCATTGACGATTATAAGGACATCGAAAGCCTAAATATGTATAAGGAAAAGGTAGATGCAGGCGTGGCTCCAGAGCAAATTATGCAGTCTATCTATGCAAAAGGAAGAGACAATGCGCGTACCCCTATGCAATGGGACGAAAGTGAGAATGCTGGGTTTACGACAGGCACTCCATGGATTTCGGTGAATCCGAATTACCGGGACATTAATGCGGCTAAACAAGTGGATGATCCAAATTCTGTTTTTCATTATTATAAAAGATTGATTGAGTTACGAAAGCAGCATGAGATTATGGTATATGGTACTTATGACCTGCTGTTGCCGGAGCATCCAACGATTTATGCGTATACTAGAATATTAGCTGATGAAAAGTTACTGGTAGTACTGAATTTTTCAAATGAACATACATTATTTGAGTTGCCAGAAGAGTGTAGCTACAAATCACAGGAACTATTGATTGGCAATTATGATGTCAATCAAAATGAATCAATTGAAAGAATAGAATTAAAGCCATATGAGGCAAGAGTGTATCGGTTAACGATTTGAAGGTGGATTTGAGTACCATCTGTAGAAGGGAAGAGAGGATACAAAAATGAAGCAAGCATGGTGGAAGGAAGCAATTGCCTATCAGATCTATCCAAGAAGCTTTATGGATTCAAATGGTGACGGTATCGGTGATCTACAGGGGATTATATCCAAATTAGATTATGTAAAAGATCTGGGGATCGATGTAATTTGGATTTGCCCTGTTTACAAATCACCCAATGATGATAACGGCTATGATATTAGCGATTATCAAGACATCATGGCTGACTTTGGAACGATGGCTGATTTTGATGAATTACTAGAGGAAACCCATAAGCGTGGGATGAAACTCATTATTGATTTAGTTATTAACCATACAAGTGATGAACACCCCTGGTTTATCGAATCTCGTTCTTCAAAGGATAACCCAAAGCGGGATTGGTATATTTGGCATGATGGAAAAGATGGAAAAGAGCCAAATAACTGGGAAAGTATATTCGGGGGGCCGGCATGGGATTTTGATGAAGAGACTGGTCAATATTACATGCATATTTTTTCTACAAAGCAGCCTGATCTCAATTGGGAGAACACGGAGGTTCGCACAGAGTTATACCGCATGATTAATTGGTGGCTCGATAAAGGCATTGATGGTTTCCGGGTAGATGCGATTAGTCATATTAAAAAAGTACCGGGTTTCCCTGATCTGCCAAATCCAACTGGTCTAAAGTATGTTTCTTCTTTCGACGGCCATATGAATCGTCCCGGGATTCAAGAATTTTTACAAGAATTAAAGAAAGAAACCTTTGCCAAATACGACATTATGACAGTTGGTGAAGCAAATGGTGTAAGTGTCGAGGATGCAGAAGAATGGGTTGGCGAGGAACAAGGAAAATTCAATATGGTGTTCCAGTTCGAACATTTAGGCCTATGGGATGAAGAGAAACAAAAACTTGATGTGGTCGGGCTCAAACAAGTTCTTACGAGATGGCAAAAGGGACTAGAAAACATGGGCTGGAATGCATTGTTTATCGAGAACCATGATCAAACACGTGTCGTATCTAATTGGGGAAATGATAAGGACTATTGGAAGGAAAGTGCAACGGCGCTAGGTGCCATGTACTTTTTCATGCAAGGAACTCCTTTCATTTACCAGGGGCAAGAAATTGGAATGACAAATGTTCAATTCCAATCCATCGAAGAATATGATGATGTGGCAACAAAAAACTTGTATCATGAAAAGCGCTCTGAGGGTGTCCCGCATGAGGAGATTATGGAGGTCATCTGGGCGACAAGTAGGGATAACTCACGTACTCCAATGCAGTGGTCCAATACCGAAAACGCAGGCTTTACAACAGGAGAACCATGGATGGGTGTTAATCCAAATTTCGTGGAAATTAATGTTGAAAACCAGCAGGCAGATGAAGATTCTGTGCTGCATTTTTATAAAAAAATGATTGCTTTGAAAAAGGCGAATAAAGTATTCACGTATGGTGAGTATGACTTATTACTAGCCGAAGACCCACAGCTATATGTATACACACGCACGCTAGGCGATCAGAAAGTGATTGTTGTAACGAATCTATCTCAAGAAAATGCCATTTGTCGTCTGCCAGAAGGTGAATTTAGGCATAATGAGCTAATGTTGGCAAATTATTATATCGATGCACACGAGGCTACAGATTCAATAGAATTAAGAGCGTATGAGGCACGAGTATATCGGTTAGGTTAATTTAAAGACCCCTATGCTTAAGTAAGGCATAGGGGATTTTGAGTGAGTTATTTATGATCTGGCTCTCCTACTTCATTACCAGTTGTGTATTCATAGGTTGCCTCATAGCCAGACTCTCTTGCTTTTGGGCCTTTGGCAACTTTGTATTGGCTATGATTGGATTGACCATCACGGTTTTTCTTTTTATCCATACGAACACCACCTTACCCGCGTTTATTTAAGTTTTCTTGCGCCATGCGGATCATTTCTTTAACCATTTTGCCACCGATGTTGCCACCGACTTTGCCTGCTTGCTTGGACGTGAGGTTTCCGTTGTAGTCTTCCTTTAATGGAATCCCAAGTTCCTTTGCGACTTCGTATTTTACGCTGTCAGGGTTAGATGGATCTGTTTTGTAGCCTTGTTTTCGCATTACATTTGCTTTGAGTTGGTCAAGCCCTTCTCTTGCTTCAGGAATGAGTGGTCGACGTTTTTTTCGTGCCAATAGGGACACTCCTTTCGTCATGTAATTTTTTATAGTATTCCCTAGTATAAAATCTAGAGATTCGGTAAAACTTGGTAGTAACAACATTTTAAAAGATTTTTATTTAATTCAGTTTTTTTGGTTTGAAACGCTTGTTTTTTGGCTAATCTAGTGATGTAATACTTATACCACCAGTTTAATAGGATGAATTTAGCCTAAATTCTTGCGAACCTATGAAAAAAGTGGTAAAAAGAATATGTGCTTATTTGGAGAGGAGAATTTTAAAATGAACAAAACAGAACTAATCAGTGCAGTTGCTGAAAGTGCAGAACTATCTAAAAAAGATGCAACAAAAGCTGTTGACGCAGTATTTGAAGCAGTTCAAAATGCATTAAGTAGCGGAGATAAAGTACAATTAATCGGATTCGGTAACTTCGAAGTTCGTGAGCGTGCTGCTCGTAAAGGCCGCAACCCACAAACTGGTGAAGAAATCGAAATCGCAGCTAGCAAAGTACCTGCATTCAAACCAGGTAAAGCTCTTAAAGACGCAGTAGCTGGTAAGTAATATTACATAATCCCTGCGCAAATGCCCCTCAGAGACGATCTGAGGGGTTTTTTCATACTCTTAGACTAAAAGTGTGCAACCGATTGTAAAAGCCTATATGCGAATTGCTAGATTGTCAAAATGTGAGTTTGACGCACCCCTATTGCTCATGGGAAAATAGGAGTATCGATTTTACAAAGGTAGTGAAGGGATGCAAAAACGAGTCAATTGCTTAAAATGCAAGCATTTTTATACGACATGGGAACCGAAATTTCCTCGTGGCTGTCGCGCCTTCAATTTTAAGACGCAGGCAATGCCCTCTATAGCGGTTTTTAGATCTTCTGGGGTACATTGTATGAAGTATGAGGAAAAGCATATCAAGCAACAGCAAACCCCTTCCTACAACGTAGATATTCGGGCATAGAGGAGTGAACTTTGTGAATATATCTTTGAATAAGATTTTAGATAAAATGCAGCAGGAATTGTTGAGAGCAAAGAGTGAAGAGAGTGAACAAAAGGTGAGAGAGCGTTTGATGGCCATTCGGACATTATGTGACCTTGTGTTGGATGAGGCCCCAACAGAGGGAAAGCGGGTTGAGGCGGTGCCTGTACAACCAGTGCGACAGGTTGTGCAGTCCATTCCTGCGATGCCGCAAACAACGACAATCCAAAACGCTACAAAATTAGAGGAAGACGATGCTAATGGAGATTCTCTGTTTGATTTCTAAACAGAGGTCTCTTTTTTTATCTGTTTTGGTTTTGTCCGATAAAAGGAGAGTTATGTCCGATATCTGGCCGGGAATGTCCGATATATTGAAACTTATGTCCGATAAAATTCTTTCTTTGTCCGATATCTGTAAAATTGTGTCCGATATCAAAGTATGAGGCAAAAAAATACCCCCAAGGTGCATCACCATTGGAGGTTTTTGAGAAAGTTCTCTCTTTTTTTATAGAGTTGATGGGCAGTTTCAATGCTGCAGCGCTCAAATCGAATCGTTCCACCAGGCGGTAGCTGGGCGATTTTATAAGTATCGGCGGCAATGATCGTTGCGATTCGAGGATAGCCCCCTGTTGTTTGCCGGTCTGCTAAAAGGATGATGGGCTCGCCGCTACTTGGAACTTGAATACCACCAAGAGGGATTGCGTCGGATGCAATTTCGGCCCTTTCTTTATGCTGCAAGGGTTTTGTCCCCTTTAATCTATACCCCATCCGGTCCCCTTGAAGGGCCTGAAAGGTGTCGCTAAAAAACTGTTCGATGGAACTCTCTGTAAAATAATCCTGGTGTGGCCCTAAAATTGCGCGAACGGTTACCCCTTTATCAAAGGTTGGAACAAGGTAGTGCGAGAGTCCTGTATTTTTTCGAAGAGTATCAACAGAACCGTAAATAATATCACCATCGTTGATCTCTGTCCCAAGCTTTGCCTTTGCGTAATATGATTTACTTCCGAGGACTTCTTGAGCTTCAAATCCGCCCGCCACTGCTAAGTATGCGCGAGTTCCCGATACGGGTTTGCCAAACTTAATAATATCCCCTTTTGACACAACAAACGACTGCCATAATGGGGCTTTGTTTCCATTCACGGTCATGCTCAAGTCTGCCCCGCAAACAGAGAGTGTCATTGCGTCTGCTTCTACCCGTAATGTCGGGCCAAGCATGGTAATTTCAAGTACGGCCTCCTCTCTAGAGTTACCGACTAGAATATTAGCAAGCTGGCTTGAATATGTATCCATTGCTCCACTTGTTACGACTCCAAATTGTTGGTAGCCATAGCGGCCAAGGTCCTGAAATGTGGTTAAAAGTCCTTTTTTAAGGACGGTAAATAGCGGTTGTCCCATATCATCACCTAAATGCCTTAATTGTAATGCCTTCATTGGTTAGTGCATGTCGTAATTCTTGTACAAATTGGAGGGCGTGATCATTGTCGCCATGAACACAAATGGAGTCAGCTTTAATTGGAATAATTTCGCCAGTTGTCGTTTGAACGGTTTGTTCTTTCACCATTTGCAGAACTTGTTTGATTGCAACATGGCTGTCGTGAATAACTGCGTCCCCTCGCGTCCTTGGTGTTAAGGTTCCATCAGGTTGATAGGTTCGATCAGCAAACACTTCGGAAACCGTATGTAAGCCGTATTTTTCTCCAGCTTCAATTAACTTGCTACCAGCTAGTCCATAGAGTGAAAGAGTTGGATCAAATATGCTGACAGCTTTAGTAATTGCCTCTGCAAGGTTAGTGTCGACTGCTGCCATATTATAAAGAGCACCGTGTGGTTTTACGTGAGAGAGCTTTACTTCGTGTGCTTTACAAAATGCAGCAAGAGCACCGATTTGATAAAGAACAAGATCATAGACGTCTTTTGGTGAAACGGCCATGGCTCTCCTGCCAAATCCGACAAGGTCCTGAAAGCCTGGATGGGCACCGATAGCGACGCCATATTTCTTCGCCAGCTGTACAGTTTGATTGATTACATGCGGGTCGCCTGCGTGAAACCCACAAGCGATATTTGCGCTGGAAATAAAGGAGAGGACTTCCTCGTCTTTCCCGATTTTATAGGCACCAAAACTTTCCCCTAAGTCACAATTTAAATCAATGGTTTTCAATTTTTTTCACCTCTACTTTGTATTGGTTTTCTTTTACTAGATTTTCAATTTCTCTGTATTCTTGTGCTGAAATCTGAGTGAAGCGGAGGTAGTCCCCTGCTTTCAGTAAAAACGGATTCTGCCGTTCCGGGTCAAATAAAGGTACCGGAGTTCGTCCAATGAGATTCCACCCTCCTGGTGACTCGAGTGGATACACCCCTGTTTGATCACCGCCGATGCCGACCGCCCCTTTTGGAACTTTTAATCGGGGAGTTGCCAGGCGCGGTGTGCTAAGTGTAGCTGGGAGCCCTTTTAAATACGGGAAGCCCGGTAAAAAGCCAATCAAATAGACAAGATAATCAACGCTGCTATGTATGGAAGTCACCTCTTCGGTTGAGAGCCCATTCCTGCGAGCGACATTCTCGAGGTCCTCACCATCATAACAGGTTGGAATCACAATGATCTCTTTTGAAGTGGTGCTTTGTTCTGTGGAATGCTTTTCGCAAATCTCAGCAACCTGAGCAAAAAGACGATGATAGGTAGTGAGAATTGGATTATAGTAAACTGTTATTGATTGAAAGGCAGGAACGAGTTCAACAACACCTGGTATACTCATTTGTTCAATGTGTTTCGTGGTTTGCTGAATTTGACGCTGCAAGTTGTCTGAAGCAGGCTCCTTGTATAGAATTTGCAGGGCCATGTCTCCAATAGGTATAATCTCGTAGTTCATAGTAAAACTCCTTTATGGTCTAGAGTCCTACTCCTATCTTATAATGAATATGGTAGAATAAAAATACGAATTTTAAAAAAAGGATGGAGAACGAAAATGAAATTGTTCTTAATATTGGGAGCGATTAATGCATTTTTAGCAGTTGCGCTTGGTGCATTTGGTGCCCATGGTTTAGAAGGGAAAATTACCGAAAAATACTTAAAAACATGGAATACAGCTGTCCAATATCAAATGTTTCACGCGATTGGATTATTTGTTGTTGCCTTTTTAGCGGACAAGTTTTCACAAGTTAGTTTAATAACAACGGCTGGTTGGAGTTTGCTTGTGGGAATCTTTTTATTTTCTGGAAGCTTGTACGTTTTAAGTGTGACTGGTATTAAAATCCTTGGTGCCATCACACCGCTTGGTGGGGTTGCCTTTTTACTAGGTTGGGTATTATTAATAGTGGCTGCCGCAAAACATATGTAAAAAATGAAAGATTAAAGGAGTGTCCGCGGACACTCCTTACTTTTTTAGCGTGGTGGGTAATTGACTAGGCCTTGGCCTCCACCAAATGGATATTGGTACTCAATTTCTTCGTCAAATGTAATGTATTGTAAGTAGACCATTAAGAGTAAGTAGCGCACGCCTGTTTGAGGGTCACTTAAAATAATGTGGTCACGCCCTGCAGCTTCAACAACGCCTTTGAAGACTTTTTGTTGGTTCGTGTTATCAAAGCCCATGTAAACAGTCGCTTGCTTTCCTTTGTTCAGGCGAAGAATGTTTTCGATGTAAGATTCTTCAAGCGGAAGCATACCCGGTACATTTTGCGCGACCCCACCCGTTTGAGCGAAAGTTGGCGTTTGTGGTGCCTGAAAGCCTCCTTGTTGTTGCTGTTGGAATGGATATCCCCCATATGCGAATTGGTTCGGATCCATGTAGCCCCCAAACTGGCCCATACTTTGCGGGTTAAACCCGTAAGCAGCATATGGATTTTGCATTGATTGATTATCTTGACTCAATGTAAGCCCTCCTCAGAATGTTTAATTTTTCTCTTTTTAAATTAAGGCATATGCCTTAGAAAACGTCTGGACAATCCTCCTGTGTTGGTTGGTAGAAGCAGTGTGCTTTAAACCTTCCCACGTTCCACTGGTTAAACCATTGTGCTGGACAGTTTCCTGATGGTTCAAAAAACCACAAAGAAAACCTGGCAGGGTGAAACCTTTCCCCTTTTAGTACCCTTCGTGCAAGTGCAATCTCAGACGGTCGAGCGGCCTGGTAGAAATAGCCCTTTTGGGTTGCTTCAAAGCCACCAGGACTTTGAAAGACCATTTTTCGGATGGTGTTAATATCTTTAAAATCCAGACAACGAGATCTCGCGCGATTTACCCCGACATTCCCTACTAATAGCATGCCTTGTTTACCTTCGCTTTCAGCCTCAGCGCGTAACAACCTTGCTAACAGCTTTACATCTGCTTCCGTGTGCGCAACTACTGCCATCTTTTCACCTCACTACAAAAGAAGACAAGGATAATGAAAAAGCCTCTTTACTAACTTATTGTTTAGGTGAAAGATGGGTTCCTACTTTTTGATTATTTTTGGGATTTTGACTAGAACTTTTTGGTGGTATGTTTAGTGGATTCATCATTGCATTGTATGAGCGAGGAAAAAGGATTATGAATATGGATAAAAAAAAGAGAGGAAGTCCCTCTCTTTTTTTATGTCTAGTTTCATGCGCCATCGGCTCTCTGGTCTAAGAAAAGCGCTTCGGAAGGTAAAATGCACCTTCTGTCAGCGCTTTTCTTATGCTTGTCGCCTAAAACAGGGCGCCTGTCACTTTTCTTAATTAATGTGTAGGAATTGTGGTACTTTTTCTTCAGTTAAAATGTTTCCAACGAAGAATGCTCCGAATTCACCGTATCGAGCACTTACTTCGTCAAAGCGCATTTCATAGACAAGCTTCTTGAATTGAAGCACATCGTCCGAGAATAAGGTTACGCCCCATTCATAATCATCAAAGCCAACAGAGCCTGTGATGATTTGTTTTACGATTCCTGCATATTGGCGGCCAATCATACCGTGGCTGCGCATAAGCTCTTTGCGTTCTTCCATTGAAAGCATGTACCAGTTGTCATTGCCTTCACGGCGCTTGTCCATTGGATAGAAGCAAACATATTTGTTCTTCGGTAAGGTTGGGTATAAACGTCCGCGTACATAAGGATTTTGATATGGATCCTCATTGCTTTCGCCTGCTACATAGTTACTTAATTCAACAACAGAAACATAAGAATATGTAGGAATTGTGTATTCAGCAAGCTTTGTTTTATTGAATTCATTTTCGATTTCATTTAGTTCTTCCATTGTTGGGCGAAGAATCATCATCATGAAATCAGCCTTTTGGCCGACAATTGTATATAATGCATGGCTTCCTTGGTTCTCTGCTTGAGTTTTATTCCACTTATCTACTAAACCAAGAAATTCATGAATTGCTGCTTGTCGCTCGTCACTAGAAAGGGTTTTCCAAGACGTCCAATCAATCGAACGAAAATCATGTAGGCAATACCAGCCATCAAGCGTTTGTGCTGCTTCAGCCATTACAATCACTCCTTATTTATCACATGTTTATGTATTCAACACTACTATATCACAGTTTCCCCTATAGCAAAGTGATTAAACCTTAGGAGATTTTGTGAACAAAAGTGAGAGTGAGTATTTTGTCAGGTTGTTGGGAAAATTGAAGATAGTGTCATAATACTGTCACATGATTTTTAAGGCTTTTTGGTTTTCAATTGATGAAAAAAGCCGTATCCTAATGGTTGGCAGTTTTGGTACGGCTAAATGCCTAACTTACATAAAACGCATTTATTAACATACTAGGAGGAATAAGAGTGAGCGATTTATTTACTCAATTAAAACAAAAGGTATCTGGAAAGGAAATGAAAATTGTTTTTCCAGAAGGATTAGATGAGCGCATTTTAACAGCGGTAAGCCGTTTGGCAAGTGAAAAGGTACTTGTACCAATTGTAGTTGGCGAAAAAGCAGCGGTTGAAAACAAAGCGAAGGAACTTGGTGTTTCCCTTGAAGGAGTGGAAATCTATGATGCTAATTCATATCCAGAGTTCGATCAGCTTGTGGCTTCATTTGTTGAACGACGTAAGGGCAAAGCAACTGAGGAGGATGCACGTAAGATCCTTAAGGATGAAAATTACTTCGGAACCATGCTAGTGTATACAGGTAAAGCACACGGGCTTGTAAGTGGTGCGGCACATTCAACTGCAGACACGGTTCGTCCTGCCCTTCAAATCATTAAAACAAAACAAGGTGTGAAGAAGACTTCTGGTGTATTTATCATGGTTCGTGAAGATGAGAAATATGTATTTGCTGATTGTGCGATTAATATTGCACCAGATAGTCAGGATTTAGCAGAGATTGCAATTGAAAGTGCCAATACGGCTGATATGTTTGATATCGAACCAAGAGTAGCTATGTTAAGCTTCTCAACCAAAGGTTCTGCAAAATCTCCTGAAACGGAAAAAGTAGCAGAGGCTGTTAAAATTGCAAAAGAAATGAATCCTGCCTTAGTATTGGATGGAGAATTCCAATTTGATGCGGCATTTGTTCCATCTGTTGCAAAGAAAAAAGCACCAGATTCCATAATCAAAGGTGACGCAAATGTATTTGTTTTCCCAAGCCTTGAAGCGGGTAATATCGGATATAAAATTGCACAGCGTCTCGGAAACTTTGAAGCGGTTGGTCCAATTTTACAGGGCTTAAATCAGCCAGTAAACGACCTTTCACGCGGTTGTAACTCAGAGGATGTTTATAAACTTGCTTTAATCACAGCAGCGCAAGCGTTGTAAGAATGAGAATGGCCATGTCTTTAGGACATGGCCTTTTTTGTGGGTGTATTTTTGCTAGTGGCAGTAAATTACGATTAGTGGCAGTAAATTAAGATTAATGGCAGTATTTCTGAAACAGTGGCAGTAAATCGTCAGCTACACACCCAATTGTCTGAATTTCAAATGTTCCAATCCGTTTTTAATACTTTTTTTAATAGCTCTACTTGTTCATCCCCGATATTTTCTATGATTTGTTTTTCAATCGTTGCTTTTAGTTCCTCATTTTTCTCATAGCACTCTTCACCAAGGGGGGTTAATTCGATTCGTTTTTCCTTTTTGTTGTTTTCAACATCCATTACGTTGACTAGCCCTTTTGCCTTTAAGTTTTTTATAAATTTATGTGTTGCTTGCCTAGTTATATCAACATTTTTAGAAACATTCGCAATCGTTGTTTGTCTTTTATAGATCCGCGACATGATATACCATTCTGAATTTGAAATCGCGATGTCGCTGGTCTCATTCCATAATTTTTCTGCAATCCCTCGAAGCTGTCCATGTCTTTCACTTAAGAGGTCGATTAAATCTAAATGTTGAAGTACAGGGTCCATAAATTCCACTCCCGTTTTTATAATCGCCATTACTATACAAAAATAAATAGATGTAGTCAACTAAGTTGACAAAATTCATGTGAGGGTTAAGCTGAAACTTTTGTCGATTTATACAGGATATTGAGGTTTTACAGGTCGGCTATTTGTCTTGGAAATGTTATTTTTGTCAACCAAGTTGATATTTTTTGAATTATGGTGTATGATTAAATAAAGTCAACTAAGTTGACAATCCATTGGATAGGAGCATGGTACATGTTTAATATCGGTGATCTAGTGATTTATTCGAATATGGGTATATGCCAAATAGACGATATTTGTGAAAAAACATACGGTGGTATGACTCGGACTTATTATATAATGCACCCAATTGAAGACAGCACGTTGATAATCCAAAACCCAGTGGATAATGACAGAGTATTAATGCAAGGAATTATTGATAAAAGTGAATCAGAGGAAATCTTAGAATCCTTTAAGCTACCAGGAATTCAGTGGATTGACAACAGTTCGGAGCGTCATAAAGTTTATTCTGGAATAGCTTCGTCCGGAAATAGAGAGGAAATATCTAAAGTACTAAATACATTGCTTTGTAAAAAGCATGAGATTGAAATGAACGATAAAAAATTGTCGGAACATGACCGTCGTCTACTTCTTCATTTGCAAAAAATATTTTATAAAGAATTGGCGATTACGTTAGATACAACGGTTGAGGCCGTAACGAAAAAAATCAATCAAATGATTGCCTTTAAAATGAACAAAACCTCACGACATGAGGTAGCTAAATACGTAAATTAAGGGTAAAATAGGACGATACAGGAACCAGGCATAGCCTGGTTTTTTGGGGTTTATTTCTTTTAAGGACCTCATCGTTAATCTAGTAATTTTTATTTTTTAGGAGTATGCCTTATGACCGAAAGTCTTTTATTTCAGCCAAGTTGGCGGATTATTGATCAATCTAGTCTAGGCTATCAATTTGATGCACTACAATCGTTTGCGATAGATGACACTCTTTGTGCGTTTGTGGGTAAAGGTGAATCACCAGCTACAGCACGGACTTGGGTTCATCATCAAACCATCGTTCTTGGGATACAGGATACTAAATTGCCTTTTTTGGATGAAGGGGTTGAGTTCCTTGAATCATTGGGCTATCGCGCGATTGTTAGGAATTCAGGTGGACTAGCAGTGGTATTAGATGAGGGAGTGTTGAACATTTCACTCATTTTTCCTGAGACGGAAAAAGGGATTGATATCAACCGCGGATACGATACAATGCTTGAACTCATTCGAAAAATGCTTGAGGGCTATGAAGTCGATATCGTTGCACGAGAAATCGTTGGATCATATTGTCCTGGAAGCTATGATCTAAGTATAGATGGGAAAAAGTTTGCGGGCATTTCCCAGCGCCGCTTACGTAATGGAGTGGCTGTGCAAATTTATTTAGGTGTGACCGGAAGTGGGTCAGAACGAGCAGACATCATCCGTCGGTTCTATGATATAGGTTTGCAAGGTGCGGAGACGAAATTTGTTTACCCAGATGTAAAACCCGAAACAATGGCTTCTTTGGCGGAATTAGTTGATCCAAACCTTACCGTACAAACCGTCATGATGCTGTTGCTTCAAACATTAAAAAAAGAAAGTGAGCACATTTTTGCTTCACAATTAACGGGGGAAGAAATGCCGTTATTTGAGCAAAATTATGCACGTGTACTTGATCGGAACGAAAAAGCATTATAGGAAACTAGGAGATTTGGTTCTCCTAGTTTTTTTGTGGAAAAATGGGGTTGTGGGCGTGCAATTGCGTGTTAGATATGATAATTGCGCGATAGATGCCCGGAAATGCGTATGTTAAATTCGATAATTGCGTGATAGAAGATCACAATTGCGTACTAAATCCAATGATTGCGTTTTACCGTAATTTTTTTCTCCAAAAGATATTTTCACTATTAAAATATTTTTTATTATAAAAATATTGAATTTTATTTTCGGGCATGATATGATTCTCGTCAAGTAAGTTATTTGAATGAAGTTAATTGAATATGTTTGCTGTATTTTTCTCTTATCAAGAGTAGGCTGAGGGATTTGGCCCTATGACGCCCAGCAACCGACCGTAATACCATTGTGAAATGGGGCGAGTTTTTTTCGCCGGGTATGACCCGTAAGGCACGGTGCTAATTCCAACAGAAGGATTTTTCTTTCTGGTAGATAAGAGGTGCGAAGACTTTTGTATGCTTCAAGCCTCTTTCTGATGAGAAAGAGGCTTTTATTTTTTTCAAAAAAGGCCTCATAAACGGGAGAGTGGTGGCTTTTTAAAAAGTAAGTAGATTAAAATGGCTCTTTTCTAATAGATTGTTGCTTTTATAAGAAGTGCAAACCAAGTTGATTGAAGCGGAAGGCGGCGACTCCAGCGGGAAAAGCATGAGACTTGAGACCCCGCAGACGCGACAGCGACCTGTCCAGTTGCAGCGGCTAGAAACTCGAGAAATTTCAACTCCTCCTTCAGAGGCAAAATACGCCTCTTTGTCGGAGTCTCCGACGCACAGGATGTGCTAGTGCCGACGTCGCCACAGGACGTGGCGCTTTAGTCGGCCAATTTTCTCGTTTCTGTGCAAGCCGCCTCCACACTTCGTTGAGGAGGCTCAAGCCACGCCCGCGGAAAGCGTCCGCCTGCAGTGGAGATCAACGGTGCAAAAAGCAACAATGTCTACGAAATCAGCCATTTAATATGAAAATGGATGACATACAAAAAAGGGGAGAAACACAATGAAATTAACAAAACTATTATTCACAGCGTTACTACTTATTGCAGTATTGGTTGGATGCCAACCGAAAGTCGCAGAGGAAACAACAAAAACAGATAGTACAGAAGTAAAAAATTCTGAACATCCATTAGCAAACAAAAAAATCGCTTTAATTATGCAACAAAACTTAGGAACTTTTTCTGCTCAATATATTGAGGGTGTTGAGGAGCAGGTGAAAAGTTTTGCTGGTGAAACAACTGTTTTTACATCTGACGGAGACCTAGCAAAAATGGCGTCAAACGTCGATGCGGCGGTAAACCAAGGATTTGATGCTATCTTGATTGACCACGGTACAAAAGAAGCCCTACAAGGTTCAGTTCAAAAAGCGGTAGAAAAAGGTATCCCAGTTGTAGTGTTTGATGCAGAAGTGGAAGTGGATGGGGTTACAGTTCTTGAACAAGGTGACCAGCAAATGGCGCAAATGACACTTGAGAAATTAGCGGAAGATGCTGGTGGTGAAGCAAATATCGTAAAAATTTGGGTGGCTGGATTTGCTCCAATGGAAAGACGTCAAATCGCCTATCAAGAGTTTCTTGACAACAATACTGGTATAAAGGAAATTGCAACGTTTGGTGCAGCGACTGCTAATACTGCGCTTGATACACAAGCACAGATGGAAGCTCTTTTAAAGCAATATCCTGAAGAGGGTCAAATTACAGCAGTTTGGGCAGCGTGGGATGAATTTGCAAAAGGTGCTGTTCGTGCAATTGAACAAGCAGGCCGTTCAGACATTAAAGTTTATGGAATTGACATGAGTGATGAAGATTTACAAATGATTCAAGCAGAAAACAGCCCATGGGTTGCATCTGCGGCGGTTGATCCAAAAGATATCGGACGTATTCAAGTTCGTTTTGCCTACCAAAAACTAAATGGTGATGAAACACCAGAACGAGTAAAACTAGAGCCAGTATTCGTAACAAAGGATGCACTGCCTGAAGAAAAAATTACAACTGCAGAGCTTGACCAATACATTGAAGGCTGGGGTAAAAGCGAACAAGGTTACACAGATGAGCTGAAAAAGCTTGAAGCTGGGGAGTAAAAATGGGGGCCTCAAGGGGTCCTCTGTAAAGGAGGATATGCAGATGCCTTTACTCGAAATGAAGGAAATTACAAAAGGTTTCGGTAATGTGGTTGCACTTGAGAATGCTTCTTTTGAGCTACAAAGGGGCGAGGTCCACGCGTTGCTTGGGGCAAATGGCGCTGGAAAAAGCACGCTGATGAAAATTCTATCAGGAGCCTATGGGCTCGACGCTGGGACGATTACCCTTGAAGGCAAAACAATTGATATTCGTTCTCCGAAGGATGCAAAATCATCTGGTATTCACATTGTTTATCAAGAGGTCGATACGGCGATTGTACCGCAGTTAACGGTTGCTGAAAATATTTTACTCGATACTTTTTCAACTGAAAAAAGCTTGTTCATTAATAAAAGAAAGTTTCGTGAAAAAGCAGCCTCGATTCTAAGGCTCTTGAATGTCACGGATATACCAATGACAAAGCAGGCATTAGAGTTATCACTTGCCGAAAAGCAGTTGGTTTTGATTGCGAGAGCCCTTGCACATGAAGCGAAGGTCATCATTTTTGACGAGCCAACTGCACCATTATCGATTGAGGAAACAAAATACCTTTTCGATATTGTAAAAACACTGAAGGAAAAAGGTGTCGGTTGCGTTTTTATCTCACACCGATTACCCGAGGTGTTTGAAATCTGTGACAGGTTAACGATTATGCGTGATGGCAGGACGATAAACACTTTTTCAACTAAAGAGGTGACTCCAAAAACAGTTGTCGAAACGATGCTTGGAAGTACCTATACAGAACAATCCTCGAAACGAAAAGCCGTGACGGGTGATCTTCTTTTAGAGGTAAAGGGGCTTGATGATGGGGAAAAGCTTACCGATGTTTCGTTTACGGTTTCTGAAGGGGAAATTGTTGGGGTTGTCGGGTTAGTTGGTGCCGGAAAAACAGAGCTTGCGAAAACATTGTTTGGTCTTCGTCCTTACGAACAGGGTGATGTAATCGTTAAGGGGAAATCTCATCATTTTACCCATTCACAACAAGCAATTGAGGCAGGTTTTGCGCTTATTTCAGAGGAGCGCCGTAAGGAAGGGTTGTTTATTCATGAATCAATCTCTACAAATCTATCCTTTGCCAATTTGAAAAAGTTCTCACCGTTTTTATTTATGAATCGACAGGCTGAAAAGAGCTATGCAAGCTCCATTATTGAATTGCTTGGAATAAAAACAAACGATACGGAAACTCTGGCTGAGCATTTAAGTGGAGGAAACCAGCAAAAGGTTGCGATTGGAAAATGGGTTTCTCGAAATGCGGGCCTCTATTTGTTTGATGAGCCGACAAAAGGGGTTGATGTCGGTGCGAAGCAGGATATTTTCAAGCTTATTTATTCCCTCGCCGATGAGGGGAAAGGGATCCTTTATTTTTCTTCTGAAATCGATGAGATTATAAGAATTTCAGACCGGATTCTTGTGATGTATGACGGAGAAATCGTAAAGGAACTTTCAGGAGGAGAGGCCACACAGGATCAAATCCTTTTGTATGCTAGTGGTGGAAAGGATGACGTACATGAAAGGGAATATCATCAGCTTCCTGTTTAAATATGGGGCAATCTTATTAATGGGCTTTATCTTAATCTATTTTAGTACTGTGAACAGTGCATTTTTTTCATATGGAAATCTATCAGATATCCTACGATCCATCTCAATTGTAACACTTCTTGCGTTAGGGGTTACGTTTACGCTTGTTGTTGATGGATTTGACTTATCAGTAGGGTCAACTATGTCATTGTCGGTCGTGATTACGGCGTCATTGATGGTCTGGTATGAGTTACCGCTCTGGGTGGTACTGCTATTACCACTATTAGTTGGGGTTGTAGTTGGTCTTGTAAATACGTTTTTAATCGTAAAAATAGGGATACCGGATCTACTCGCGACACTTGGAATGATGTATATCGTATCAGGTCTGCACCGGACCTATACGGAAGGGTATTCCATCTATAACCATATGCCATTGACCAGTGGCGGGACGGCCCCTGGTGAGTTCAATCAAGCATTTTTATGGATTGGGCAAGGGAAGATGCTGGGATTACCGGTTCCGGTCTGGATTATGCTCGTTTTCGTGCTTCTTGCTTATGTGATTCTTAACCATACGAGATGGGGCCGAATTCTATATATGACAGGTGGAAATGCAGAGGCTGCAAGATTGTCTGGTATCAATACAAATAAGGTAAAGCTGATTGCGTATACCGTTTCTGGAGTGTTTGCTTCAATGGCGGGAATATTGTTTACTGCTCGTGTCGGTTCGGGACAAATAGATGCGGGTGCTTCACTGTTAATGGAGTCTGTTGCTGCGGTGTTTGTTGGATTCTCCGTGCTTGGTGCTGGAAAGCCAAATGCACTTGGAACCTTTTTTGGAGCAGCACTTATTGGAGTTCTTTTGAATGGACTAACTATGCTAAATCTACCATACTATGCATTTGAAATTGTAAAAGGTGGGGTGCTGGTCTTGGCACTTGCTGTGACCTACATTGGCGTTAAATACCGACCAAAAATCATTCGAAAAAGGAGAGAGCAAAAACATGCCGCTTAAAAAACTAGAACATGTTGGAATTCAAGTAAAGGATTTAGACACGACAATTGAGTTTTATACAAGAGTATTGGGGTTAGAGTTGCTAGAAAAACAGGACCATGTCGATCCAAACTTGAAGCTAGCATTCCTTGGCTTTAGTGATTCAGACGAAACAGTGATTGAGCTCATTTCCGGATATAATCCAAACCTTCCAACAGAAGGAAAGGTACATCATATCGCATTTACCGTTGAAAATATCGAAGAAGAAATTGCAAGAGTTAAAGAGCATGGTGTTACGTTTGTTGATGAAAACATTACGACGCTTCCAAGCGGGGCTAAATACGTTTTCTTCAATGGGCCAGACGGCGAATGGATTGAATTGTTTCAAAAATAATAGAGAGTAATTTGCGACCAGGGGGGATCCTCTGGTTTTTTTATTTTTCGTGCAACTTTTTTATGTCTATATACGTCAATAAATGAGAGTGTTTTCTGAAAATTACATATATGGTATGATTTTGTGGTAGTTCCTATTTTTTACAGTAAGAGGTGAGAGGGGGATTTTGGGTGCTTAAGAGATTAAGAGTATTCAGTGGGCGAGACTTGGTATCGATTCTTTATTTTGTGCTGGTTGTACTGGGTATTGCCTATTTTCTAGGGAATGGGGATGTGTCAACGTTTTTTTCAAGACTAAAAATGTTGTTCCCTGTTTCCGATAGTTGGGAAACAATCAAGCATTTTACCAGCAATTTTCAGACTGAGGGCAGTCTTGGGGCAACGAAAAATAAGGAGCCATTTGAAGAAATCGTCCTTGAATATTTTCCGAGAAGTTTATCGGTGATTGTGACGGCCTTTTTGCTAGCGATTGCACTAGGAATCGGAAAAGGAATTTTTGATTATCGTAATCGTTATACGTCCCTAAACTTTTTAGGAACAGGGGTAACCTCTTTCCTCAATTCTTTACCTGACTTTTTTATGATTATTTCGTTGCAGTGGATTATTTTAATTTACTTTCGATTTATTGATTTTTTTGGTCATGACCAGTGGTTTAACTTCATATTACCAGGGATTTTAGTGTCTCTCTATCCAATGATGTATTTTGCGAGAATTATCTTTACTGCACTATCAGCTGAGGATGGCGAGATGTATATTCAATATGCTCGCGCAAAGGGACTGACCCGACGATTTGTTATATATAAGCATATCTTGAAAAAATGCTTTCGTTCAATCTTACAACATGTTGGTGTTGTCATGACCTATGTCGTTTCGAATCTATTCATTGTTGAGTGGTTGATGGAGTATAAGGGTGCAGCTTGGCGAATGATGGTGTCAATCAAACGGTTAGATTTAAATATTCCGGAAAATCAACCATATGCTGATTTTCCGGAAACAGGGCTAATCGTAGAAATTTCTTTCTGCTTTGTCGTTCTCCTATTAATCACTCAAGTCGTGTCTGTGATTTGGCAAAATAAGTATGAGATTGAAAAAAGAAATATGTTGACCAAAATTACAAAAGTTATTTTTCAATATGCATTTGTTTGGTTATTTGTGTTTTATATTATTTCTTACGTAAAACCTGGTCATTAGGGAGGAGGGTGTTCATGAAAAATTGGTCGCTTTGGACAGGGTTAGTTCTACTCGGATTCATGTTATTTATTAGTTTTGTTGGGCCACATTTGCCTTTTATTGATGATACTGCTCCCGAACACCGTATGAGGTTTTATGAGGGTGGAGAGATTGGAAGAGCGCCTTTTCCGCCTTCTAAAGAAGATCCGCTGGGGACTGACCGCGAAGCTCGCGATATATTGAGTATGATAGTTATAGGTGCAAAAGATACCCTTAAAATTATCGTGCTCATCACATTCATTCGGTACATCATTGCGATTCCGATGGCATTTCTGGCTTCTACGAAAAAAGGAATTGCCTACATGGTGTCAAATGGGTGGTATTCCTTATTTGGGAGTATCCCCACTATTATTGCTGCCATTTTGCTTCTTGAAATTGTCCCAGTTGAAGGCCTGGAAAACGCTGTATATTGGAAAGTCATGATCATCGCACTTATTGAAGTGGGGAGGGTTAGTTATATTCTATCCCATGAAATTTACGAGGTTTCGCAGAAAGAGTTTGTCCAAGCGAGTGTGACGGTGGGGAGCACTCCCTTTCAGTTATCAGTCATGCATTATTTGCCATCCGTTTCCCAAAGTGTAGTTGTCAATTTTTTTAATGATTTAGCACGTGTGACATTGCTAGTGGGACAGCTTGCATTGTTTCAATATTTTATTGAGCATGCAATTGACTATATTCCAGGTGGTGGGACTTTTCATGAGGAATCTGGATATAACTCTGTGACTGGAGTGTTCGATTGGCCAGGGCTATTGTCTGCTGCCCGTTATGAAGTAATGAAGGCCATCTGGATACCGCTGTTCCCAGCACTTGCACTTACATTGCTGCTGCTAACGTTTCAATTATTGAGTGAGGGGTTCAGGAAATTATTTGAAAGACAGACATCTAGTGAGAAAAATCAAACGGTAAGACGTTTGGTTGAAAGAGTTGGAGAAGCGTTTGTTACTAGTAAAATGGCGGGGGCTGTGACACTAGTCATGTTTGTGGTTATGGTTGGAACCGTTATTGTAACTGGGGTTGGAAATAAGACAACAGAAGTGGCTGCACCAGTTGAGGAAGAGGTTGAGGAGGAAGTCGAAGAAGTAGTTAATGAAGCAAAACATTTTGATGAAGATAAATATGTGTTTGAAAATGGAAAACTTGTAGCGACAACAGTTGCAACCACTGCAAAAGGTGGGTTTTACGATAAATTAGAGCATCTAGAACTCCATATGGAGAAGAAATCAGATAACGATTATGAGACCGATACCTTCGTCCTTAAATGCAGAACAATTGGAGCGGGTCGTTGTGAAAAACCCGTGATTAAGTTTAAAAAACCTATTACCAATGTAGAGGAAGCTTATCAACTATTGGTGGACCATTTGCCAATAGATGCAGTGAAAGATGTTGAGTTTCAAGACAAAGAAAGATATGTATATGCTCTAGAAAGTTCCCTATTGAAAGAGAGCTATTTAGAGGTTGATATTAAATCGATATTTGTAATGTTCTACATCACACCAGAAAAAACGATTGAAAAAGTAGAATTTGAAGGAGTAGGTCCTTAGTAAAACAAACCCCCTGCCCGTTTGTAAAAACAAACAGCCAAGGGGGTATCTACTCTATTCCGCCATTTTCTCCAAATTTCCGTTGCGGTCCATTTTAAAAGAAGTAGCTGGACGTTCTTCGTCTTCGAATAAGACGAGTTTTCGTGCACGGTTCATAATCTTCATTAATGTTTCGTAGTCTTCTTGAATATTGGCAGAACTTTGCTCAAGCTGGGCAATTTTCTTTTCAAGTTCCTCATTTTTACGAAGTATCTCATTCTTTTCTTTTTTCAATCTCTCATTCTCGGATTTCAGTGCTTCAATCCCGAGATTTTTGCTGCCCATAGATTGAAGATAGGAAATCACGGAATCAATCGTCATTTGTGGTCTAGAAGTAGAATACTGCGGTGTCCGTGTTTCCTGACGTATACTCGTAGATTCAGATGGAAATAGCGGGAGCTCGTCCGCAAACTCTTCTAGACTTGGAGTTGGTGGTGTATACAACAGCTGCTTTTTCACAGGTTGATTTTTACCAAGTGCACGTTGGCGTTGTTTACGGTGCTTCTTTGCAAGCTGTAAATCCTTCTCGTAGCTATGACGAACAACAGCGTTCCAACGGAAGCCGCAAGCAGCAGAGGTACGGTTTAATCTATCTCCAACCTCTTCAAAAGCATTTAGTTGTGTACTACCTTCTCTTACGTGTTTTAAAACAGTTTCAGCTAATAACAAATCATTTTCTTCTGTCCAAGCATCTTGTCTTTCTTTCATATTTATTCATCTCCCAATATAAATGTTTTAACTTTATTCAGCTTTTGTCCTCTACTAATATAGTGGTAGACGAGTGCAGTAAGAGTATGAAGCTTTGTTTGTTCAAACTATGGCTGAATAAAGTTGAAGCCTTCGGCGTATGCCACAGATTTTCAAAGGTGTTTTTTCGCGCAAGTACGAAAAAATCTGTGCGCAAATACGCTAAGGCGTATTTGATATTTCCGCTAGGTTATTACTTATATTGGTCAATAGATTCAAACTTTATACCATATTTGTAAAAGGATAGTAGACTTATTTATTTATATTTAGATATCATACCTCGTACATGTGTAGAATTTTTGAAAATTGTCTCGTTCCCTTGCAATGGCTATGTTGTAAGGGTTAAAATACCATGTAGTGTTTTTAAAGGAAATCGTCATGCTAATCATGACTGATCAAATATATGAACGACTCGGAATTTACAAAATGAAGGGATTGTACGTAATATGGCAAACGAATTTCGCATCTGTGATGATTGCCAGGCAACCAATATTAAAACATTAGTGCCACGCTTAAAGGAAGTAGATAGTGAGGCAACCATTGATATCCGCTGCCAATCATACTGTGGCCCTGGTAGAAAAAAATCATTCGCATTCGTTAACAACCGTCCGGTATCAGCTCCAACTGAAGACGAGTTGATTGAAAAAGTCATGAAGAAATTGAAAATGGACTAAAATCGCCTTTCTCTCCTAAGAGAAAAGGTGATTTTTTATGCTTTTTATGCAGGGTTTCCCAAAATCCACCTAGAAATTCTAATGCATGTCGAAAAATTTTCCAACCATTGATATGACTTGGCTAGAGGCGATTTATGAAGAATTTTAGGTTTTTTTGTCAGTCATAAAAATATATAATAATAGCATGCCAGTATGGAAGAGGTTGAATACATGACAAATTCCAATGGGAAATTAAGTGAAGAAAAGGTGTTTAAGGACCCTGTACATAGGTATGTTCATGTTCAGGATAAAGTGATTTGGGAACTCGTCGCAACATCAGAGTTTCAAAGATTGCGTCGCATCCGCCAATTAGGGACAACCTATTTTACCTTCCACGGGGCGGAACATAGCCGTTTTAACCATTCATTAGGTGTATATGAAATTGTCCGGAGAATTATCGATGATGTATTTCGTGAACGCCCCTTGTTAAATGACGAGGAGCGCTTACTGTGCTTATGTGCGGCACTACTTCACGATCTAGGTCACGGGCCATTCTCACACTCATTTGAAAAAGTATTTCATTATGATCATGAAGAATTTACACAAGCAATCATTGTTGGGGATACAGAAGTAAATCGCGTACTGAAACAAGTCGGAGATGATTTTCCGAAAAAAGTCGCCGAAGTGATTGCAAAAACATATAAAAATAAATTAGTCGTGAGTCTCATCTCCAGTCAAATTGATGCTGACCGTATGGATTATTTATTACGAGATGCTTATTATACGGGTGTTAGTTACGGAAACTTTGATATGGAGCGGATTTTGCGTGTCATGAGACCGCAGGAAGACCAAGTTGTTTTTAAAAGCAGTGGGATGCATGCGGTTGAAGATTACATTATGAGCAGATACCAAATGTATTGGCAAGTGTATTTCCATCCCGTTACACGAAGCGCAGAGGTCATTTTAACAAAAATCCTCCATCGTGCCAAACATTTGTACAAGGAACACTATGAATTTAAAACAGCCCCTGTCCATTTGATATCCATTTTTGAAGAAAAGCTGACATTACATGATTATGTAAAACTAGATGAAGCGATTTTTACTTTCTATTTTCAGGTATGGCAGGACGAGGATGACGAAATTTTAAGTGATTTATGCCGTCGTTTTCTCAATCGTAATCTCTTTAAATATGTAGAGTTTGATCCTAGTGCACAAATGATGAAAATGATGGAGCTAAGAACTCTTTTTGAGGAAGCAGGGATTGATCCGACTTATTATTTAGTGGTCGATTCATCATCAGATTTGCCGTATGATTTTTACCGGCCGGGTGAGGAAGAAGAAAGACTTCCAATCAACTTGTTAATGCCAAATGGAGAAATTCGCGAATTATCAAGGCAGTCTGAAATTGTGGATGCCATTTCTGGAAAAAGGCGTACGGATCACAAGCTATATTTTCCACAAGACATGATTGGAAAATTACCAAATGATACAGTAAAACAGAAAATAAAAGATGTTTTAGATATATAAAAGGTATTCTGGCCAATTTCGGATGAGGAGATGAAGGGGTTTTGTTAACAGAACATGCAAAGGTAATGAAGGCATTCGCTGCTGCAGGGGAAATCACGGGTCGAAAAAAACTTCAAAAAATGATTTACATCGCCAAAAAGATTGATTACCCATTTTACGAAAAGTACAACTTTCATTTTTACGGGCCATACTCAGAGGAGCTCACATTACGTGTGGAGGAGCTCTGCAATCTTGGATTTTTGGATGAGGTCAAAGAGAAAAAAGGTGGCTATTATCAATATCGCTACGCATTGACCGAAAAAGGCGAGCAGTTTTTGGGACATTACCAATTGGACATGCCTCCACTTGAAGACTGCATGCAAGCCCTAAATGAACAAAGTGCGCGCTTTTTAGAGCTGGTGTCTACTGTCTTATACTTCGAGGGACTTGAAAAGGAAGAAGTCAAAGAGAAAGTATTTACATTAAAAGCAAAGCAACGTTATACAGACGAGGAAGTTGAAGAAGCTTATCAATATATCGATTCTCTTCGTAATCTTGTAAAACATTAATAGAAAACTCGGCAGGTAGAATCTGCCGAGTTTTTTTGTATAGTCCAGTTCCAGCGCCTAGCACTTCGAGGTCATAAGCTAATCCGTCAAGAAGGATAAACTACATCCTTCTTGCTGGCATTTCTTATGCTTGTCGGACTTGCACACGATGTGCTGACGTCTACGTTTGCCACAGGACGTGGCAGTAGTTAGTAGACGTTCAATTTCAAGTCGCTTTCACATTCTGTATCAATGTGGTAAAAATGCAAGTTGGTAGAAAAACAATACAGCAAATAGATAAACAAGTGGGTGCACTTCTTTCCATTTACCCATGACCACTTTCATAAGCGGGTAGGAAATAAAGCCTAATGCAATTCCTGTTGCAATACTCGATGTGAGTGGCATACTTAGAATAATTAAGAATGCTGGAAAGGCTTCATCAATCTCATTCCATTTGATATGTGCAATGCTTCCCATCATGAGTGAACCAACAATAATTAAGGTTGGGGCTGTAATCGCCGCAATCCCAGAAACGGCACTTACCAAAGGTCCGAAGAAGGCAGCTATGATAAACAAGATTGAAACTGTTACTGAAGTGAGACCTGTTCGACCACCTGCAGCTACCCCAGTTGACGATTCAATATAAGCACTTGTAGGACTTGTTCCAAACATGGCTCCAACCGTTGTACCAACCGAATCAGCAAGAAGGGCTTGTCTTGCACGTGGCATAACATTACCTTTCATTAACCCTGCCTGTTCAGCAACTCCAATCATCGTACCTGTCGTATCAAAGATTGTAACGAGTAAAAATGAAAAGACAACAGCGTATAGTCCGTACTGAATGACATCGCCAATCGCAGCAAATGGATTTGCAATAATTAATCCTTCAGGTAGAGACGGCTTGTCCATGAATCCTTCTTTAAACTCAAGTTGTCCCGTAAAGTATGCAATAAGAGCTGTGATAATCATTCCGAAAAATAAAGCTCCGTTTACTTTACGTGCCATGAGAATAAGGGTGATTGCTAATCCTGCAAGTGCCAAAAGGACCTGTGGCGCGTGTAAATCACCTAATGTAACTAAATTTGTTGGATGTGCGGTGATAATCCCTGTAAGACGAAGACCAATAAAGGCAATAAATAAACCAATTCCTGCTGTGATCCCGTGCTTTAAGTTTGGTGGAATCGCCTCAATTAATTTTTCACGAAACGGTGTCAATGACAAAATGACAAAAATGATACCAGCCACAAATACAGCAGCAAATGCTGTTTCATACGTAATGTTTTCATTTGCACCTACAACTGAATAAGCAAAAAAAGCATTTAATCCCATTCCAGGAGCAATCGCAATTGGATAATTTGCAAAGAGTGCCATCCAAAGTGTTCCCACAACAGTTGCGATAATTGTAGCTAAAAACACTTGTTCAAAAGGAACGCCTGCATCTGATAAAATAACAGGATTTACGACGACGACATATACCATGGTTAAAAAGGTCGTAATCCCTGCTAGAACTTCCTTTTTAACGGTTGTATTTAACTCCGATAATTTAAACATAATAGTTTGTACCTCCAAAAGACGAACGATTTAAAAATCCTTTTCTATAATATTCGTTTTAAAGATGGACTGCAAGAGAAAGTTTAAATTGTCTTCGGTTAGTTTTCCCGGAATAGTCATTTGGTGAGGTGGAAAATCGTGGATTTTGACTGAGAGAAAGGTTGTTTGCCCTGCAAAAAATAGCGATCTTGGGGTAAAATTAAGATAAGCTTACTAGAGTAGAAGTTATAAGGAGGAATTCAACATGGCAAAAAAGGAATTGTCACTAGAACAGGTTGAAGAATTGCTCAACACACTACAAGAGCGATTTGAGAAAAATTTGAACCGCCACAGCGATCTTGAATGGGCAAAAGTTCAAGCAAAGCTAGAAGCTAATACAGAAAAACTGTGGTCATTAAACGAAATGGAAGCAACTGGCGGTGAACCGGATGTTATTGATTATGATAAGGATACCGATGAGTATATTTTTTATGATTGTTCAGCAGAAAGCCCAAAAGGCCGTAGAAGTGTTTGTTACGACCGTGAAGCACTTGAAGCCAGAAAAAAACATAAACCTGATAACAGTGCTATCGATATGGCAACGGAAATGGGCATTGAACTATTAACAGAAGAACAATATCGTGAACTTCAGGAACTTGGAAATTTTGACTTGAAAACGTCGAGTTGGGTCCAGACGCCGGCAGCTATTCGAAAACTTGGCGGGGCTATCTTTTGTGATCGTCGCTATGACACTGTCTTTACATACCACAATGGAGCAGATTCCTACTATGGAGCTAGAGGCTTCCGTGGCTCATTGAGGGTTTAATTTTTACATAATAAAAATAGAAACCCGTGGTTTCTTTACCACGGGTTTTTAAACACTCTATTCTTGATCACTTAAGCGTTTGCCGCCTACTGCATAATGGTTTTTTGTCATTTCCTCAATAAAAACAACAATTTTATCATCTGGAGCTCCAGTTGTTTCAGATACTGCTGCAGTTACTTTTTCAACGAGCGCCTTTTTTTGTTCTTCAGTGCGTCCTTCTAGCATTTTTACTGTTACGTATGGCACAATGAATCTCTCCAATCATTCTTTTATATCATCATAAGAGTATTGTATACTGAAAATAACAACTTTTCTATAAAAAGGGGAAATTTGGTGGAACAATTAAGTGGTTTTTTAGCATTTGATTTATCTTTGATACCATATGTAGTGATCACATTACTGGTTGCCTTTACGGTACATGAGTTTGCTCATGCGTATGTGGCATATAAGTTTGGGGATGACACAGCAAAGCGGCAAGGGAGATTGACCTTAAACCCGATTGCTCATTTAGATCCTTTTGGGACAATTCTGATTTTCCTAGCTGGGTTTGGATGGGCACGACCTGTACCTGTTAATCGATTTCATTTTAAACGGCCAAGGCTTGCTGGGATTCTTGTTTCCGTCGCTGGACCACTAAGTAACCTGCTTGTAGCGGCACTTGCTTTACTCATTTACATCATCTTGATTCGTGTTGGTGTATTTGCATCGATTCCAGAAACATTTGGAGAGGGTTTTGAAACGTTCTTTAACCTGTTTGTACGGTTGAACCTTGTGCTGTTTATTTTTAACTTATTACCGTTTCCACCGCTTGATGGATATCGCATCATTGAAGACCTTGTCCCAGCTCGTATCCGCCCAAAATTAACACAGTATGAGGGACTTGGAATTGTGCTGTTTTTGGTTCTGGTCATTACACCAGTTGGGGATCGGTTTCTATATCCGTTACTGACGAATGGGGTCTATGCCATCACAGATCTACTGGTCATGATCTTCAGACCAATTCTTCAATTATAAAATTAGAAGTTCATATGATAAAATGGTTGGTAATGAATAGAAAAATGTGAGTTCTAAAGGAGGGTGAAAAGGACCAAGAATTTCAAGGCGACGCGAGCTCCTGAGTACCGGAGCGAGGCAACTGCTTGAGTTAACTCCCTTGCAGCCTTGCAGTGAGGAATTGCCTTCGTGAATAAACTAGGACGCAAGCGCATAACTGGTTATTCACTATGTTCGTGGAGTAATGCACCCAGAAATTCTATGCGTCACTTTCGGCCGATTTTTAGAACATCCTTTGGAAAGGGAAAGGTGGATGTACGGTGGATCAAAACAAGAAAAAAGTAGCCTTTAATATCATTAAAAATGATCCAACTGATGGGCATAAAGGATATGGAATTGGGGCGCTTAGCCTCGAAAATATTTCACCCGTATTTGTTGATATAGACGCTGAAGATGTATTTGTTGACGTCGGTGCAATGCATGCACGAAGTGTGGTTGAAAAAGGGATAAAATTTCTACCGAATAAAGAAGATGTCCCTAATGGGAAGCCATACTGGCTTGTGTGGGTAACGATTGATCGAAGGGAAGAGGGTCCATATTATGCGGGAGTAACAGCTTGTGAAATGACGGTTGACCGCTCGATTCGTCGTGGCTATAAATCCTTACCGGAGCACGTAAACAAAATGGATAAATCATTAAAGCGCCATATCATGGTCGATTTTATGGACGACAAATCAAAGAAGCTACTTGCGGATTTCTTAATTAACCACAATAAAGAAATTTGGGATAACTCAAGTGAGGAGTTAAAAGAGGGGCTTAAGGTCAAATAAAGAAGAGAATAAAAGCGAAACCCCCAGGCTGTGTAGGTCTGGGGGTTTCTATGTCCTAGTTTCAATGTGTGTACATTGTAAATTTAGTGTACTTTATTTTGTTAAAAAAGCTCAAGCTTTAGTCTGTTTGTTCACCAAAATGTCACAATTACAGAAGATGATTTGAGAAAAGAGGGTTCGTTCTGAGCATAGAGTCCGCGATTGGTAAAATTAGGAATTAATTGTGACGCAAAGTTTGAAGTACCCGATGAATGTGTCCGAATCCAGCCATCATTCGGACAGGAAACGACCAAATTGAGTACGCATAGTCAGAATCCAGCGGTAAGAGTCCGAATCCAGCTCTTATTCGGACAGAGAACGGCTAAATCAAGGGCACAGAGTACGAACACAGCTCTAATTCAGTCAGAGAGCGGCTAAATCAAGCGGTCTGTGTCCGAACCCAGCTCAAATTCGGACAGAGAGTGGCTAAATCAAGGGCACAGAGTACGAACACAGCTCTAATTCAGTCAGAGAGCGGCTAAATCAGGCGGTCTGTGTCCGAATCCAGCTCAAATTCAGACAGAGAACGGCTAAATCAAGCGGTCTGTGTCTGAACTCAGCTCAAATTCAGACAGAGATCGGTTAAATCGAGCGGTCTGTGTCCGAACCCAGCTCAAATTCAGACAGAGAGTGGCAAAATCGAGTACTCAGAGTCCGAATCCAGCTCAAATTCAGACAGAGAGTGGCTAAATCCAGCGCACAGAGTCCGAACCCAGCTCAAATTCGGACAGAGAGTGGCTAAATCCAGCGGTCAGAGTCTGAACCCAGTTCAAATTCAGACAGAGATCGGTTAAATCAAGCGGTCAGTGTCCGAATCCAGCTCAAATTCGGACAGAGAGTGGCTAAATCCAGCGCCCAGAGTCCGAACCCAGCTCTCATTCAGACAGAGAACGGCTAAATCAAATGCTCAGAGTCCGAACCCAGTTCTAATTCGGACAGAGCACGGCTAAATCCAGCGGTCAGAGTCTGAATCCAGGTTTAATTCAGACAGAGAACAGTCACCCCGAGTACTTAGAGTCCGAATCCATCCCAAATTCAAACAGAGAACAGTCACCCCAAGTAATCGGGGGTTGGATCTGCCCCAACCCCCCAAGATTTTTTCCCATTCTATAACACTTGAGCAGAAATACAGTACATTTTATCTAAAACCAATCAAAGATTCGCTTAAAGAAGCCTTTGTCTTCTTTTTCGTTGTCCTTTTTTGGATTCTCTTTCTTTATATCTTCCGTATTTTTCGAACAATATTCAGTTGGCTCGGTTCCTGCTTTATAATAAGTAAGCCTTGAAACAGGGCAATCCTTTGTTGGAAGCAAACCTGTGTCTGGATTTACATACACTCCAACAACCCCTTCAGTCGGTTTAAATGGTGTTGGCGCAATGTCCTGATGCGCTTCTTCCATGAACCCTGCCCAAATATTCTTTGCATACTGTTTTTCTGCAACGATTGTCATTGGTTCATTATTGTCATAGCCGGTCCAAATACCAGCGACGAGCTGCGGCGAGTACCCAATCATCCAGTTATCCGTGTCAGTCGAGCCTGATTTTGCCGCGTAAAACCTGGTCAACTTATCGCTAATCGTAGATCCGGTAACGGCTGTGTAATCGTTTAGTTTTTCATCAAACATGCCTGTCATTAGCTGTGTTGTGACAAAGGCGAGATCCTCATCAAGCACTTGTTTTGGCTTTGGGGTATTTTCATAAATGACTTCACCTTTGTAATTTTCAACTCTAGTAATAAAAACAGGTTTATGGTGCGTTCCACCATTATTAATTGTTGAGTAGGCATTGACCATTTCGATTACACTAACACCAGAGGTCCCTAGAGCAAGAGAAGGAACATCTTTAAGTTTACTTGTGATTCCTAACTTTTTCGCAGTGTCGATGAGTTCTCCATCATCAAGAAAGAGATGGGTTTTCACAGCGTACACATTATCGGATAGGGCAATTGCTTGAGCTAACGTAATTGAGTCGTTAGCATAATAATTTTTGTAATTTCGTGGTGTATATTTTGAGCGATTGTCATCATACGAGAACGTCGTTAACTCGCTTCGAATTTGGGTCGATGGAGTGTAGCCTTTTTCAAGGGCTGCATAGTATAAAAATGGCTTAAAGGTTGAACCAGGCTGCCGTTTTGCCTGTGTGGCCCGATTAAATGGGCTTTCCTCGTAATCCCGTCCACCAAGGAGTGCAAGAACTTCACCATTTTTTGGATCCATCGCAACAAACCCAAGTTGAATTTTTGACTCTTCTTTAATCGAGTTCTTCGCTTTATCCTCAGCAATTTCTTGAAGCTTTGGGTTGAGCGTGGTGTAGACACGTAATCCCTCTGTTTCAATTGTTTGTTGGTCAAGTTTTAGTTTTGTTTGAAGTTCCTTTTTTACAACATCCTGGAAATACGGGGCAATGTCTTCACGCCCGACCATTTTGTTTCCTGTAAAGGTTAGTTCCTCAGCCTGTGCCTGTTCAGCGGTCTTTTTTGAAATAAAGCCATTCTCCACCATTGAAAGCAGGATGACTTTTTGACGCTGTTTCGCTTTTTCCTCGTTTACTAATGGTGAGTAATGGGTTGGACCCTTAGGCACTCCTGCAAGCATGGAGGCTTCCGCTAGAGACAGCTCGCTTGCTCTTTTTCCATAATAGTAATTAGCAGCTGCTTCAATTCCATAGACGCCATGTCCGTAATAGATTGTATTTAAATATCCTTCTAGAATTTCTTGTTTCGAATAATTTAGTTCTAGTCGAATGGTGTACAGGGCCTCAGTAAGTTTACGATTCCATGTTTTTTCATGCTCTAAAAAGAGGTTTCTGGCATATTGCTGGGTAATGGTACTCGCCCCTTGCACCTTTGACATTGCTTTAATGTCGGCAATAATCGCTCCGCCAATTCGCTTATAGTCAAACCCATGATGATCAAAAAAGTTCCGGTCCTCAATGGAAACGGTGGCATCAACAATGGATTCAGACATATCGTCGAGAGATACCCAATAGCGAGTCTCACCTTGATGACGTTCTTCCCCAATTAACGTTCCGTCCTCGGCGTAGAATAAGGTGGATAAAGGAACTGCAAGAGGAGGTGCCCCCTGTGTCTTTGCATAGGCAAGCACACCTAATATCCCGACAGCAACTAGTGTACAGCAAATTAAGCCAATAAATAATAGAGCTCGCATGATTTTAATAGCGGTTTTTAAACGATTATTTGTAATTAGCTCCACAGAGTTCACCTCTCTCTTTTTCTATTTGAAAGCTTCATATAGAGCCATTTTCGTAGGCATATATCAATCAGTATGAAAAGTTTTCTGCCTTTTTAAACATTTATTTGCTAAAAGATGAAAAATTTTCTTGCATTTTCGGGCGGTTGCCTTATACTTTTTGAAGTTGACATCGATTTTTTTAAGGGAATAGGGAACGATAAGGGAATAAATCCCTAAGTTATTCAATGAAAGGATGTTATGAAAATGGAATTATGGTTTACGGAAAAACAAACAAAAAGCTTTGGTATCACAGCAAAAATTAAGCAAACCTTACATACAGAACAAACAGAGTTTCAAAAACTCGATATGATAGAAACTGAGGAATTCGGTAACATGCTCGTTCTTGATGGGATGGTTATGACCACTCAAGTGGATGAGTTCGTCTATCACGAAATGGTGGCACACGTGCCATTATTCACTCACCCAAATCCAGAAAACGTCCTTGTTGTAGGTGGCGGTGATGGCGGGGTAATCCGTGAAGTGTTAAAGCACCCAAGTGTGAAAAAAGCAACTTTAGTTGATATTGATGGAAAAGTAATCGAGTACTCAAAGAAATACCTTCCTGAAATTGCAGGAAAGCTTGAAGACCCACGTGTCGATGTGAAAGTTGACGATGGCTTCATGCATATTGCAAAAAGTGAAAATGAGTATGATGTCATTTTGGTTGACTCTACTGAGCCTGTAGGTCCAGCGGTAAATCTGTTCACAAAAGGCTTTTATGCAGGGATTTCAAAGGCATTAAAAGAAGACGGTGTATTTGTGGCGCAAACGGACAACCCTTGGTTTACACCCGACTTAATCCGAAACGTACAGCGTGATGTGAAGGAAATCTTCCCAATCACACGTCTATATATTGCGAACATCCCAACATACCCAAGTGGTCTTTGGACATTCACAATCGGTTCGAAAAAATATGATCCATTAGAAGTGAGTGATGACCGCTTCCATGAAATAGAAACAAAATATTACACAAAAGAACTCCACAAAGCAGCATTTGTATTGCCTAAATTTGTTGCTGATTTAATTTAATTCAGTATAAGTTAGTAATTAACACACCTATTGTGGAGTACAACTGCAATTTGCAAAAGATAATAATCAACTGAATTAAATTAAAAGCCTCCGGCGGATGCCACAGATTTTCAAAGGATGTTTTTCGATCAGTAAGATCAAAGACTAAAAGCGCCACGTCCTGTGGCAACGTCTTTATGACCCACTTCCTGTGGGCCTAAATCTGGGCGCAAATACGCCAAGGCGTATTTGATTAATAATTATTGGGGGATTTTCGATGAGATTTGATGAAGCTTATTCAGGAAATGTGTTTATCAAAAGCCATCCGAATTTTGAAGAGAGCGAAGCCGTCATTTACGGAATGCCAATGGACTGGACAGTTAGCTACCGTCCAGGCTCACGTTTTGGCCCTAGCCGAATTCGCGAGGTGTCGATTGGACTTGAGGAATACAGTCCATATCTTGATAAAGAGCTAGAAGAAGTGAAATTTTATGATGCTGGTGATATTCCATTGCCTTTCGGAAATCCGCAGCGTAGTCTTGATATGATTGAAGACTTTGTGGATCAAGTACTTGCAGCAGGAAAGTACCCACTTGGTATGGGTGGCGAGCATCTCGTTTCTTGGCCGGTCATGAAGGCTGTTTATAAAAAGTATCCAGATCTTGCGATTATTCATATGGATGCCCATACTGATTTACGTGAGAATTATGAGGGAGAAGCACTTTCTCATTCCACGCCAATTCGTAAAATTGCTGAATTAATCGGACCAGAGAATGTGTTTTCATTTGGCATTCGCTCAGGGATGAAGGAAGAATTCCAATGGGCAAAGGAAAACGGCATGCATATTTCAAAGTTTGAAGTGCTTGAGCCGCTAAAAAAGATTCTTCCGAAGTTAGCGGGTCGTCCAGTGTATGTGACCATTGACATAGATGTATTAGATCCAGCACATGCACCGGGTACAGGTACAGTTGATGCCGGTGGTATTACATCTAAAGAGTTGTTAGGGGCGATTCATGAGATTGCTAAATCAGATGTGCGTGTAGTTGGTTCAGACTTGGTAGAGGTTGCACCGATTTATGATACGTCTGAACAAACGGCGAATACCGCAAGTAAACTGATTCGTGAAATGATTTTAGGGTGGATACCGAAAAAGTAAAAACTTGCGTTTAAATGCTTGGGCCTTGTGGCTCAAGCTTTTTTTGTGATTCCGCAAAACCTAAGTCCCGCAAAAAAATAAATTTAACTATTATGACAATTCTTTCTAGCCAGGTGAGTATAATACTTTTGAACTATAAATTACCTATCTAAGGGGGAGTTCGATGGTTGGGGTTCGCTTTTTGAAAATGGCTGCCGTGTATTTTGTGATTGGTGTTCTCATTGGGATGGGGATGTCGATGTCACATAATTACACATTAACAGGGGTCCATGTTCATATTAACTTATTAGGTTGGGCATCTATGGGGCTTGCAGGCATTGTCTATTATTTATTCCCTCAAGCAGGAGAATCCAAGCTTGGAAAGACTCATTTTTGGCTTCATAATATTGGTTTACCGGTTATGATGATTGGACTCACATTGTTATTGCTCGGAAATGCTGCAGTCGAACCCGTAATTGCTGTCGGTGGTACTGTGACAACCCTTGCGATCATCCTCTTTGCAATCAATATTTTCTTGAACGTTAAAGTCACAAAGCAATAATACCTTCATATAACTTCACCTCTAACTCGGCCTAGGCCGGGTTTTCTTTTTTAATTTGAAATCCCCTCATAAAATGCCGTATACTAGTAAAGTTAATGACTTAAATACGTTGTTCAAAAGGGAGGATGAAAAAGACCAAGAAGTTCGAGGCGGTGCAGTTTTGAGTAGCGGAACGTATGTAGTTAATACGTGAGCAGATGTTCTAGCACGAAGGAAAAGTGATTTTCTTTTCCAAGGAACGGAAAAACAAGCCAACGAAGAAATTCGAAGTGTCATTTTCACCGGATATTTTGAACATCCTCATATAGGGATGTGTGGAAATGAGTCAAGCAGGAGTACCTATTGATCTCAAATTTGTAACAGAAATTAAAGACGGACCGCGAAAAGAAAATGTTGCTTTTGATGCAAATGGTCTATACTACATAAAAGGCGACAATACATATTTGCAATTTGATGAAAAGCAAGAAACAGGTACGGTTAAAACAGTGATTAAAATCTCTGAAAAAGAGGTCCTCATCCTTCGTTCGGGACAGGTGAAAATGCGTCAGGTTTACCGGAAAAATGAAACCACACAAGGTTCATTCCAAAACCAGCACGGAACCTTTGACCTCACCGCAAAAACAAATAATATTGAATACAAATGGTACAAAAACTCTCGTAAAGGGACGTTGTTTTTAGCATATGAGCTTTCACTACATGGTGAAGTGTCTGGATTACATAAAATAACCATTACATTTAAGGAGCGAAACTAGATGAATGTTGTTGAACAGGTAAAAGAACGCTTAAAAGCGGAAATTAAAGACTCAGTTGTTAAGGCTGGACTAGCAACGGAAGAGCAGATTCCAGAGGTTGTGTTGGAGCTTCCAAAAGAAAAAGCGCACGGGGACTATGCGACAAACATGGCAATGCAACTAGCACGTGTGGCTAAAAAAGCTCCTCGTATGATTGCAGAAGAAATTGTAGCTAATTTTGATAAATCAAAAGCATCGATCGAAAAAATTGAAATTGCAGGACCTGGGTTCATCAATTTTTATATGAATAATTCCTATTTAACGGATCTTATCCCGACCATTTTAACAGCGGGTGAGGCGTACGGTGAAACAACCGTTGGCAACAAGCAAAAAGTACAGGTGGAGTTTGTTTCAGCAAACCCAACAGGTGACCTGCACCTTGGACATGCTCGTGGTGCAGCGGTGGGTGATTCTTTAAGTAATATTTTACAAAAAGCAGGTTATGATGTATCACGTGAGTACTATATCAATGATGCTGGGAACCAAATTAATAACCTTGCAAAGTCTGTTGAGGCACGCTATCTTCAAGCCCTTGGTCAAGAGGCTGAAATGCCAGAAGACGGCTATCATGGCCAAGATATCGTGGGCATCGGAAAGCGTCTTGCTGAAGAATTTGGTGATAAATATGTCGCGATGGATGAAAAGGAACGCTTTGACTTTTTCCGTGAATATGGTTTGAAATACGAGATGGAAAAGCTTCAAAAGGATTTAGAGGAGTATCGAGTTCGTTTTGATGTTTGGTATTCTGAGACGTCTTTATACAATAATGGAAAAATTGACCGCGCACTTGAAGCGCTTCGTAATGCAGGACATATTTATGAAGAAGACGGTGCAACTTGGTTCCGTTCAACAACATTCGGTGATGACAAAGACCGTGTTTTAATTAAAAATGATGGTTCTTATACGTATTTAACTCCTGATATCGCGTACCATCAGGACAAGCTCGAGCGTGGTTTTGAAAAGTTGATCAATGTGTGGGGAGCAGACCATCACGGCTATATTCCTCGGATGAAGGCGGCGATTCAAGCACTAGGCTATGATAAAGACACACTTGAGGTTGAAATCATTCAGCTTGTTCACCTATTTAAAGACGGCGAAAAAATGAAGATGAGTAAGCGTACAGGAAAAGCTGTTACAATGCGTGAACTGACAGAAGAGGTTGGCTTAGATGCGGTTCGTTACTTCTTTGCAATGAGAAGCTCAGACACTCATCTAGATTTTGACCTTGATTTAGCGGTCTCACAATCAAACGAGAACCCTGTGTACTATGCGCAATATGCACATGCACGTATTTGCAGCATGCTACGCTCTGGTGATGAGGTGAATATTGCATTAGATGGCAATTATGCGCTTGACTATATCAATTCTGAAAAAGAAATTGACCTATTGAAAAAGCTTGGAGAATTCCCTGCAGCCGTGACAGAAGCAGCAGAAAAACGAATTCCACATCGCATCACGAACTATATTAATGAACTTGCAGCGGCTCTTCATAGCTTCTATAATGCGGAGAAAGTGCTTGACCAAGACAATCTTGAAAAAACGAAAGCACGTCTTGCGTTAATGAAAGCTGTTCAAATCACCTTGCAAAATTCATTAAAGCTAATCGGTGTATCTGCACCAGAAAAAATGTAATCTATATATTAAGAGGCCCTTACGTTGAGTAGAGGGCCTTTTTAACGGGAATAATGAAGGGAAAAGGGAGGATACACATATGAAAGAGGTTATATTGGCACTTTTGACAGGTGTCGTTGTCGGATTTATTTTTGCTTTATTAAAGCTACCAATCCCTGCGCCACCAGCACTTGCAGGGGTAACTGGAATCGTGGGGGTTTATTTAGGATTTAAGCTATTCCAATGGTTAGCACCAATGATTCAATTTGGGCCAAAATAACAGGCACCCATCACGGGTGCCTGATTTGTTAGTGGCAGTAAATCTCGAATAGTGGCAGTATTTTTCGATTAGCGGCAGTAAATCTGAAATAGTAGCAGTATTTTTCGGTTACTGGCAGTAAACGGGCTAGTGACAGTAAAATTGGAATAGTGACAGTATTAAGTGCACAAGCGGCTATTCCTTTAACAGTATTCCGCACTCATCTCCTTATAAAAAGTGCGAAACCCATGTTGCAATCTTAATCTTAAACTTATTCTCTGTCTTTAGTTCTTCGATTCGGTCGCGAGTAAGCTCATTTGAAGTTTTAAAATCCTCTGTTACCATATTTTTAACCTCTTGAATCACTTCTTTATCATGGATATAGCAATTAATTTCATAATTAGAGTAAAGGCTTCTTTTATCAAAATTGGCTGTTCCGATATCGCAAAGCTTGTCATCAATACAAATGACTTTTGCGTGGTAAAAACCTCTAGTGTACATATGAAACTGAATGCCGAGCTTTGAGAGCTCGTCCATATACGGAATGGCGGCCTCTTTGACCAATGGGTGATCCGGCTTTTTCGGTAAAAGGATGTGAATCCGAACATTTCGTTTCACTGCATTTTTTAACTCTTCTTTGAGTTGTTCACTTGGTACGAAATAAGGGGAGCCAATAATGATTTCTTGTTCAGCTTGTTTGATCATATTCATAAATTGTCCTTCAAGAAAGACCCCATTAGTAGAAATGAGTCTCGTTTTTGACTTTCCTATAGGAAGTGGCGGGTAATAGGCATTTCGGTTTTCAATTTCCTCTTTTGTGGCGCCATACCAATCTTTCAAAAACTGTGTTTGAAGATCTGCGACTCCTTCACCGGTTAGTTTCAGATGGTAATCCCGCCAGAACCCAAATTTCGGATCCTTACCAAGATATTCTTTTCCAATATTGAAGCCGCCAATATAACCAATATTTCCATCAATGACGGAGATTTTCCTATGATTGCGGGCATTCAGCTTATAAAAAAGGTACGGAAATTTGGGCTTATTGCTATAGGCTAACGAAACTCCTGAGCGAGTTAGGTCTTTTTCCATTTCCTTTGTAACATTGTGGCTGCCCACCCAATCCAAAAGCAGGCGAACCTTCACACCTTGTTCGGCCTTTTGTTTCACAAGCGAGACGAATCCTTTACTAAAGTCATCATCCTGCAAAATATAAAATTCAACATGGACATGTTCTTTCGCGTTTCGAATATCTGTAAATAAATCGTTGAAGAGTGTTTCTCCTGTTGAATAAAGGGAAATGTTACTGTCGCGTAGAGGAAATTCCTCATCCTCTTGTTTTTTTAGATGACTTTTTCTTCCGAGACTGTAATCAAGGCGGAGTAACAGTAATAGAATAATGATAATAAGGACAATCCAGAAGATAGCTCGCAAATATACCCCTCCTATGATGAGGTTGTGCTTAATGGCGTTCACTTAGTTTATACGAAAATGGGATTGATTATTTAAGGTTTTTAAAGAAAAAGTAGTTGACTGAATGCTCATTCATTATATAATGGAGATACGAACTATATAGTCAGAATTTTAACTCCATTCAGCAGGGCAAGCCTGCCTGAAAAGAGTTAAGCCTCCGGCGGATGCCTCAGATTTTTTAGAGAAAATATATCGAGCAAGCTCGATAAAAATCTGGGCGCAAATTCCCAAGGTGAATTTGATTAAGTTTAGCAAATTTTAGAAAGGGGTTAAAAAGTGAATATCCTCTTAGTAATTAATCTTCTTGCATTCTTATCTGTAACCGCTTACGCAATTTATCTTTTCGTTTATTTGATCAAGACAAGAATTGCTTATATCAAACTTGGCAAAAAAGTCGAATTTGATGGGGAAGTAAAGGAGAGACTTCAGCGGATATGGGTCAACGTGTTTGGGCAGAAAAAACTTTTAAAAGATAAAAAGAGTGGAGTCATCCATGTGATGTTCTTTTACGGGTTTATTCTTGTCCAATTTGGCGCGATTGATTTTATTTGGAAGGGTCTAAAACCAGGTTCACATCTGCCACTGGGACCTTTGTATCCAGGCTTTACTTTTTTCCAAGAGATTGTCACATTTATGATCTTAGTTGCAGTCGTTTGGGCTTTCCACCGCCGTTATGTGGAAAAGCTTGTTCGATTGAAAAGGGGCTTTAAATCAGGACTCGTTTTATTATTTATTGGTGGTTTAATGCTTTCTGTTTTATTAGGAAACGGTGCTGCAATCGTTTGGCATGGCCATGAAACAACATGGACCGAGCCTATTGCATCCATCATCTCACTTGCATTAGGCGGGCTTAATGAAACAGTTGCCATTGTGATTTTTTATGTCGCATGGTGGATTCACTTACTCTTCCTGTTAAGCTTCTTAGTTTATGTGCCGCAATCAAAGCACGCGCACTTAATTGCCGGGCCTGCAAATGTGTATTTAAGCAGACAAACAAGCCCAGGGAAGCTTGAGAAAATTGATTTTGAGGATGAAACACAAGAGACTTTTGGTGTTGGGAAAATTGAAGACTTCAAGCAAACCCAGTTAGTTGACCTTTATGCATGTGTGGAATGTGGACGCTGTACAAATATGTGTCCGGCAACAGGTACAGGAAAAATGCTTTCCCCAATGGATTTAATTGTGAAATTGCGTGATCACTTAACGGAAACAGGTGCTGTTGTAACATCACAGGTTCCGTGGGTTCCAGCAGTTGCATTCAATCATACAAAGGCAAATCAGCTAGCGCTGGCTTCAGCTGGCCAAGGTGCAAATGAAACAGCTGCTACAGCAGAGTTAGCATACAACCCAAGCTTAATTGGTGATGTTATTACAGAAGAAGAGATTTGGGCTTGTACAACTTGCCGTAACTGTGAAGACCAATGTCCAGTCATGAACGAGCATGTTGATAAAATTATTGATTTACGTCGTTATCTTGTTCTGACAGAGGGAAAAATGGATGCGGATGCTCAACGTGCGATGACGAATATTGAGCGCCAAGGAAATCCATGGGGACTGAATCGTAAGGAAAAAGAAAACTGGCGTGAAGTTCGTGAAGATGTTCATGTACCAACTGTAAAAGAAATGAAAAAAGCCGGAGAAGAATTCGAATACTTATTCTGGGTTGGTTCAATGGGTGCATTCGATAACCGAAGCCAAAAAATCGCTCTATCTTTTGCGAAGCTTATGAATGAGGCTGGCGTGAAATTTGCGATTCTTGGAAACAAAGAGAAAAACTCTGGTGACACACCACGTCGACTCGGAAATGAATTCCTATTCCAAGAGCTTGCGACGAACAATATTGCTGAATTTGAAAAGGCAGAAGTGAAGAAGATTGTGACAATCGACCCACATGCCTACAATATCTTCAAAAATGAGTATCCAGATATGGGACTTAAAGATGTCGAGGTTGTCCACCATACAGAGCTATTGTATGACCTGGTAAAAGAGGGTAGATTGGTTCCAAAGCATGCGGTAAATGAAGTCATTACATGGCATGATTCCTGTTATTTAGGCCGATACAATGATGTGTATGATCCACCTCGCGAAATTTTAAAACAAATTCCAGGTGTTCAGTTGGTTGAAATGGAACGTAACCGTGAAAAGGGAATGTGCTGTGGTGCTGGCGGTGGTCTCATGTGGATGGAAGAGGATACAGGAACTCGTATTAACGTAGCAAGAACAGAGCAAGCGATTGCGGTGAGTCCTACAACGATTGGTTCTGGTTGTCCGTACTGCTTAACAATGCTAAGCGATGGTACAAAGGCGAAGGAAGTAGAGGAGCAAATCGGCACATATGATATTGCTGAAATCCTTGAAAGATCCGTTGTCGGTGATCAAAAAGAAATTGCATCATAGTGGAAAAATATGATTTATCTTCCAACCTCTATATTGTAAAATAGGAGTATAGGAAACATTTATTTTATTTGTAATAGATTAACAGATAAAGAGAGGTGTACATTGGTACGCCTCCTTCTTTCAGACAAGGCTGAGCGAGCGTTCAGTCGGAAAAATGTAAGCGGTTTCGATTTTTGCGTTAAGTCGAGAAAAATCAAGGAGGTTTGAGCATGGGAAAAACAGTCATTATCAGTGGTGTTCGTACTCCGTTTGGGAAATTAGGGGGAAATCTTAGTTCATTAACAGCGTCCGAACTTGGTGGAATCGCTATCAAGGCAGCATTAAAGCGGGCAGGCATTGAAGGTGAAAAGGTTGATGAAGTGATTTTTGGAAATGTTCTACAAGGTGGCCAAGGGCAAATTCCATCCCGACAGGCTGCAAGAAATGCAGGAATTCCGTGGGAAGTAAAAACAGAAACCATTAATAAAGTGTGTGCATCAGGGCTTCGCAGTGTCACACTTGCTGATCAAATTATTCGTGCAGGTGACGAAGAGATAATTGTCGCTGGTGGTATGGAATCAATGAGCAATGCGCCTTACTTTTTACCTAAAGCACGATTTGGATTACGAATGGGAGATGCAAGCTTAAAGGACTTAATGGTTCATGATGGCCTAACCTGCAGCTTCCAGGGTGTTCATATGGGGACCTACGGCAATGAGGTTGCGTCAGAGTTTAGCATTTCCCGTGAAGAACAAGACGAGTGGGCTCTTCGCAGTCACGAACGTGCCATAGCGGCAATTGAATCTGGCAAGTTCGCGGAGGAAATCGTTGCAGTAGAGGTAAAAGGCCGTAAAGGTGCAAACACAGTTGTTGACCAAGACGAAGCACCGCGAGCAGACACAACCATTGAAAAGCTAGCAAAGCTGAAGTCCGTGTTTAGCGCAGATGGCACGATTACGGCTGGTAACGCACCTGGCGTGAATGATGGTGCAGCTGCACTTGTTCTCATGAGTGAGGAGCGAGCAAAGCAAGAGGGAAAAGAGCCACTTGCAACGATACTTGCTCATGCTGCAATTTCTGTTGAAGCAAGTGATTTCCCGAAAACTCCTGGCCTGGTTATCAAAGAATTGTTAAAGAAAACGGGCAAGTCAGTCGATGAAATCGATTTGTTTGAAATTAACGAAGCCTTTGCTGCAGTTGCCTTAACAAGCGGTAAAATTGCTAATCTTGACCCTGAGAAAGTCAATGTCAATGGTGGGGCTGTAGCACTTGGTCACCCAATTGGAGCTAGTGGTGCGAGGATAATTATTACCCTTATTCATGAATTAAAACGCCGTGGCGGCGGCATAGGCATAGCTGCGATTTGTAGTGGTGGCGGTCAAGGCGATGCCATTATGATTCAGGTATAACTTTATTTATAAGGTAGGAACGTAATTAATTCGATACTTAGATTTCTGTGTCTAGCTCCGGCGTCTAGCCCCTCGAGGTCACAATCCATTCCGTCAAGAAGGTCAGAGAGCAACCTTCTAGCCGGCATGTATTGTGCTTGTCGGGGCTGAGCAAGGCGCCTGCGCATTTCAAATTAGGAGGTATGTTTGATGAAGGTACAAAAAGTGATGGTCATAGGTGCAGGACAGATGGGCTCTGGGATTGCACAGGTTTGTGCGATGGCAGGCTACGATGTAAAGCTCCATGATTTAAAACAAGAATACGTGGATCGCGGGTTTGGGACGATCACGAAAAACCTTACACGACAAGTCGATAAAGGTCGCATGAGTGAAGAAGAAAAAGCAGCAACTTTGGGAAGGCTTACTCCCTCTCTTGATTTGCAGAATGCAAGTGATGTCGACCTTGTGATTGAGGCGGCCGTTGAAAATATGGACATCAAGACAAAACTTTTCTCACAACTAGATGAAATTGCACCTCAGAATGCTATTTTAGCAACCAATACTTCCTCTCTTCCGATTACAGAAATTGCCGCAGCCACGAAGCGCCCGGAAAAGGTAATTGGAATGCATTTTATGAATCCAGTTCCAGTAATGAAATTAGTTGAAATTATTCGTGGCTTAGCCACAGCTGATGAAGTTTATCAAGTGATTGAAGATATGACAAAAACGTTGAATAAGGTACCAGTTGAAGTCAATGACTTCCCAGGATTTGTGTCAAACCGTATTTTAATGCCGATGATAAATGAAGCAATCTACACCCTTTATGAAGGTGTCGCTACAAAAGAAGCAATTGACGAAGTGATGAAGCTTGGCATGAATCATCCGATGGGGCCACTGACACTTGCTGATTTTATCGGGCTTGATACATGTCTTTACATTATGGAAACCCTACACGAAGGCTTTGGTGATGACAAATATAGACCATGTCCATTGCTTCGGAAATACGTGAAAGCGGGTTGGTTAGGAAAAAAATCTGGTCGAGGTTTCTACACATACGAATAATAGGGGTGAGCACGAAGTGACAACTCTTAAATACAACCCAACTCATCAAGATCCCGCATTGGAGGGAAACAGCATGAACTTTCATTTTTCAGAAGAACAAGAAATGATGCGAAAAATGGTGCGTGATTTTGCAAAAGAAGAAATCGCACCGTTCGTGGAGCGCATGGAAAAAGGAGAATTTCCACGAGAAATTCTTTCGAAAATGGGGTCCCTTGGATTAATGGGAATTACAACCCCTGAAAAATATGGTGGAGCAGGGATGGATTTTACGTCCTATATTATTGCGATCAACGAGCTTTCTAAGGTGAGCGCAACCATCGGGGTTATTTTATCCGTTCATACCTCAGTTGGTACGCATCCTATCTTATATTTTGGAACAGAAGAGCAGAAGCAAAAATATATTCCAAAGCTTGCAAGTGGAGCGTATTTGGGAGCTTTTTGTCTCACAGAACCGAGCGCTGGCTCAGATGCTGCTAGTTTAAAAACAAGAGCAGTCAAACAAGGTGACCATTATGTGTTGAATGGGTCAAAGGTGTTTGTCACAAATGGTGGCGAAGCGGATGTATATATTGTATTTGCCCGCACAAACCCGAACGAAACGGGAAGCAAGGGCATTACGGCTTTCATTATTGAAAAAGATACACCGGGCTTTGTGTTCGGAAAAGATGAGCATAAAATGGGACTTCTCGGATCACGTACGCTTCAAATCACCCTAGAAGATGTAATGGTACCAACTGAAAACATTCTAGGGGTTGAAGGTGAGGGTTTTAAAGTCGCGATGGCGAATCTAAGTATGGGTCGAATCGGCATTGCTTCCCAAGCGCTTGGAATTGCGGAAGCGGCGCTAGAACATGCAGTGGAGTATGCGAAGAATCGTTACCAATTCGGTAAACCAATCGCCTCCTTGCAGGGAGTCGGCTTTAAGCTTGCAGATATGGCGACAAATGTCGAGGCTGCTAGACTACTAATCTATCGGGCTGCATTCCTACACGACCAGGGCTTGCCATGTAGCAAAGAATCCTCGATGGCAAAACTGTTTGCCTCGAAAACAGCGGTGGAGGTTGCAACCGAAGCCATTCAGGTTTACGGGGGCTATGGCTATACAAAAGATTATCCGGTTGAACGATTCTTCCGAGATGCCAAAATAACTGAAATATACGAAGGAACTAGCGAAATTCAAAAAATCGTCATCAGCAAACATCTATAAATGGGTCAAGGGGACAGGTCCCTTGTCCCAGGAAAAAAATGGTGGGACGAGGGACCTGTCCCTCTGTCCCAATGGAGGTAATGGAAATGTATTTTAAGTTGTCTGAAGAGCATGAGATGATTCGTAAGATGGTTCGTGATTTTGCAAAGAATGAGGTTGCACCGACAGCGGCGGAGCGTGATGAAGAGGAACGCTTTGATCGTGAAATTTTCGATAAAATGGCGGAGCTTGGGTTAACGGGAATTCCGTGGCCAGAGGAATATGGCGGAATTGGTAGTGACTATTTAGCATATTGTATCGCTGTCGAAGAACTTTCAAGAGTATGCGCTTCAACAGGGGTAACTCTTTCCGCTCATACATCCCTTGCAGGTTGGCCGATTTACAAGTTTGGTAGTGAAGAACAGAAGCAAAAATACTTACGACCAATGGCACAGGGTGAAAAAATCGGTGCCTATGGATTAACAGAGCCTGGCTCTGGTTCAGATGCAGGTGGAATGAGGACAACTGCTAGATTAGAAGGCGACCATTATGTGTTAAACGGTTCGAAAATCTTCATCACAAACGGTGGGATTGCTGATATTTATGTGGTGTTTGCGTTAACTGACCCATCTTCAAAACATAAAGGTACAAGTGCGTTTATTATCGAAAGCGACTTCCCTGGTTTCTCTGTAGGGAAAAAAGAACAGAAGATGGGAATTCGTTCATCACCTACAACTGAAATTATGTTCGAAGAGTGCCGTGTCCCTAAGGAAAACTTACTCGGCGAAGAGGGTGAAGGCTTTAAGATTGCCATGATGACGCTTGATGGAGGTCGTAATGGGATTGCAGCCCAAGCGGTAGGAATTGCTCAAGGTGCCCTTGATGCCGCTACTGAATATGCGAAAGAACGTGTCCAATTCGGTAAACCAATTGCCGCTCAACAGGGAGTCGGCTTCAAGCTTGCGGATATGGCAACAAGTGTCGAGGCAGCTCGTCTCTTAACCTATCAAGCAGCGTGGTTAGAATCAGAAGGACTTCCATATGGCAAAGAGTCTGCGATGTCAAAACTTTTTGCTGGAGATACAGCGATGAAGGTAACTACAGAAGCGGTTCAAGTGTTTGGTGGTTATGGCTATACAAAGGACTATCCAGTCGAGCGTTATATGCGTGACGCAAAAATCACTCAAATCTATGAAGGCACACAAGAAATTCAACGCCTCGTCATATCTAGAATGTTAACAAAATAGTGGGTCAAGGGGACAGGTCCCTTGTCCCAAGAAAAAAGGTGGAACGAGGGACAGTTGCTTCAAAATGTCTAGCTCCATGCGACGTCGGTTCTAGGTCATAAGCCAATCGTTTCGGAAGGTAACATGCACCTTCTGTCAGCGCTCGTTTTATGCTTGTAGCCGATATGTTCGAGCGCCCTGGGCTTTATCTTTGGAGGTGAAAAGATGCGAAGGAATGATGTTCCGGCTTCAGTGAAGGATGAGCGGTTGATTAAGAAGCGGCGGGATCAGATGATTAAGGGTGCGGTGACGCTTTTTAAGGAAAAAGGGTTTCATCGCTCAACAACGAGAGAAATTGCGAAAGCTGCTGGTTTTAGTATTGGCACACTTTATGAGTATATCCGTAAGAAAGAAGATGTTCTTTATTTGGTCGTAGACAGTATTTACGATCAGGTTAAAGAGCGAATGGAAGAAGCAATCAACACAAAGGAAGGTAGTATAGAGAGTCTAAAGCTTGCGATTCGCAATTACTTTCTTGTAATGGATGAGATGCAGGATGAGGTACTTGTCCTTTATCAGGAGGCGAAATCTCTCTCAAAGGATGCCCTTCCATATGTGTTGAACAAAGAAGTAGAAATGGTGGGTATGTTTGAAAGGGCAATTGAAGATTGCATTGCCAACGGGGAACTTCAATTGCCGAAAAAACAGGTTGAACTTGTAGCTCATAATATTTTTGTTCAAGGCCAGATGTGGGGCTTTCGCCGCTGGGCGATGCGCAGGCTTTTCACGCTTGAGGAATATATTGAGATGCAAACAGAGCTTTTATTAAAAGGTATCGTTTCAAAATAGGTGAGACTGGGGGAATGGAAATGAGTACGGTAGAGGTATATCGTCCTAAGCATCATGTTCGGTTTGTGACGGCTTCAAGCTTATTTGATGGGCATGATGCCTCGATTAATATCATGCGTCGCATCCTACAGGCGAGTGGTGCAGAAGTAATCCATCTTGGACATAACCGCTCGGTGGAGGAAGTAGTGAATGCAGCAATCCAAGAGGATGTGCAAGGTATCGCGATTTCCTCGTATCAGGGTGGACATGTGGAATATTTTAAATTTATGTATGATCTTTTAAAAGAGCGCGGGGCTTCTCATATTCGCATCTATGGCGGCGGTGGCGGAGTTATTATCCCTCGTGAAATAAAGGAGCTTCATGAATACGGAATTGCAGGGATTTTCTCACCAGACGATGGTCGCACTCTGGGTCTTCAAGGGATGATCAACAAGATGCTACAAGAGTGCGATTACCCAACAAGCACGGAGCTAACCGATGAACTTGAGCTCCTTCAAAATGGGGACTACAATACGGTCGCTAAGCTCATAACGATTGCGGAAAATCAAATTGGAACCAACAATGAAACGGCTGCAGCGACTGAAACAATCATTCAAAAAATAAAAGATCTTGAAAAAACGGTTCCAGTTGTGGGGATTACAGGTACAGGTGGAGCAGGAAAAAGCTCCCTCACGGACGAACTGATTCGCCGCTTTATCAATGAATTCGACGATAAAAAAGTTGCGATCCTATCTGTTGACCCAACAAAACAAAAAACCGGTGGTGCTTTACTTGGTGACCGAATTCGCATGAATGCTATTTTCTCTCCAAGGGTTTATATGCGAAGCCTTGCTACGAGAGGTTCAAAATCAGAATTGTCGCTAGCCATTAAAGATGCAATTGCAGTAGTAAAAGCAGCGGGCTTCGACTTAATCATTGTTGAAACAAGTGGGATTGGGCAAGGTGACGCCGAAATTACAGAGGTCTGTGACATCTCCATGTATGTTATGACAAGTGAATTTGGTGCACCTTCACAGCTTGAAAAAATCGACATGATTGACTATGCCGACTTGATTGTGATTAACAAATTCGAACGCAAGGGTTCAGAAGATGCAAAACGTCAGGTGCAAAAGCAGTATCAGCGTAGCCACCTTTTATTTGAAAAAGACTACGAAGATATGCCGGTATTCGGTACGATTGCAAGTCAGTTTAATGATCCAGGAACGAACGCCCTTTTTGCTAATCTAGTGGATAAAATCAATGAAAAAATGGGTGCAGACTGGGAAACTTCATTCGAAAAAACGGCAGATGTCCAAAAACAAAATGTCATTATCCCGAATGACCGACGCTATTATTTACGTGAGATTTCTGACACAGTTCGAAACTATCATAAAAAAGCAGCCGAACAGGTGGAAATCGCAAGAAAGCTATTCCAAATTAGCGGTACGATTGAGAGCGTGAAGGAACTGGGCAACGAGGACGTCCTCAAAGCTCTTGAAACACTTCAATTCCAATATGAAACAAAGCTTTCGGATGAATCGAAGAAAATCCTTGCAAACTGGGAATCTTTGAAAGAAACCTATAAAGGTGAGAAATTCATTACGAAAATTCGTGACAAGGAAATCGTGACCATTTTAAAAACGAAAAGTCTCTCGGGTCTATCGATTCCAAAGATTTCTCTCCCAGGCTTTAAGGACTTCGGAGAAATTCTCCGTTGGGTTTACAAAGAGAATGTTCCGGGTTCATTCCCTTATACAGCAGGTGTGTTTCCGTTCAAACGTGAAGGCGAAGATCCGAAACGTCAGTTTGCAGGCGAAGGGACCCCAGATCGGACGAATCGACGTTTTCATTATTTATCAAAGGATGATGATGCAAAACGCTTAAGTACAGCATTTGACTCTGTAACTTTATATGGTGAAGACCCTGCTTATCGCCCAGATATCTATGGGAAAGTTGGAGAAAGCGGCGTCAGTATTTGTACCCTCGATGATATGAAAAAGCTCTATAAAGGGTTTGATCTTTGTGCACCGTCTACTTCGGTTTCAATGACAATCAATGGACCAGCACCAATTATCCTAGCCATGTTCATGAATACTGCTATTCACCAACAGGTTGAAAAGCGTGAACAGGATCTTGGCCGCATCTTAACGGTGGAGGAGTTCCAAGAGGTACGCGCGAAAACATTACAGACAGTTCGTGGAACAGTTCAAGCGGATATTTTAAAAGAAGATCAGGGCCAGAATACGTGTATTTTCTCAACTGAATTTGCGTTGCGTATGATGGGGGATATCCAAGAATATTTCATAGATCATAAAGTAAGAAATTATTATTCAGTATCAATTTCTGGTTACCATATTGCAGAAGCGGGTGCTAATCCGATTTCTCAACTCGCCTTTACCTTATCAAACGGGTTCACGTATGTGGAATATTACCTAAGCCGTGGGATGAATATTGATGATTTTGCACCAAACTTATCCTTCTTCTTCAGTAATGGGCTCGACCCAGAATATACCGTAATTGGTCGGGTGGCACGCCGCATTTGGGCAACGGTCATGAAAGAAAAATATGGAGCAAATGAGCGTAGTCAAAAATTAAAGTACCATGTACAAACATCTGGACGTTCCCTCCATGCACAGGAAATTGATTTTAATGACATTCGTACGACACTGCAGGCACTAATGGCTCTTCACGATAATTGTAACTCGCTTCATACGAATGCATACGATGAGGCCATTACAACACCAACCGAGGAATCGGTTCGCCGTGCGATGGCGATTCAGATGATTATTACGAAAGAGCATGGATTAACGAAAAATGAAAATCCGCTACAAGGTTCTTTTATTGTTGAGGAACTCACTGATTTAGTGGAAGAAGCAGTGCTTCAGGAATTCGACCGACTGAATGACCGTGGTGGTGTTCTAGGTGCGATGGAAACACAGTATCAGCGCGGAAAAATTCAAGATGAGTCCATGTATTATGAGATGAAAAAGCATACGGGTGAGCTTCCGATTATTGGCGTAAATACGTATTTAAATCCTAATCCGCCAACAGAGGAGGATTTAAACAATATCGAGCTTGCGCGTGCAACAAAAGAAGAAAAAGAACTTCAAATTAAAAATTTAAAGGAATTCCAAGAACGAAATAAGGATAAAGTAGAAGAAGCATTAAAAAAGCTTAAACAGGTTGCAGTGAACAATGGCAATATTTTTGAAGAATTGATGGAAACGGTTCAGGTCGCAAGTCTTGGCCAAATCACACAGGCGCTCTATGAAGTTGGCGGACAGTACCGTAGAAATATGTAGAAAATGATCGAGGCTGAACTAATAACTTTATTCAGGGAGGCCTCGATTTTTTTAGTATGGGAAATTAATGATAAGTATACAATGAGTGAAGAACTTAAATATGGGCTGAATAAAGTTATAGCCTCCGGCGGATGCCTCAGATTTTTTAGAGGAAGTTTTTCGAGCAAGTCGAAAAAAATCTGGGCGCAAATACTTTAAGGCGTATTTTATTTAGTTAGTTCAGCCTTAAATTATGATATGTCTGGCATAAAGTGGTTGATTTTGTTTATAATGAATGATATGTATTTTACAGAACTCTTTTTTATTTTTTATAAGAAGAATCCTGACAACAAGTTTTTACCAGAATTCCAGTTACATACATAGAAAGGGAGTGCCTTGATGAGTCTCGATCAATACTCACCAGAGCAAATTAAAGAAATGTCAATGCTTGAAGTAGCGTATGAGATTTTCTTAGGGAGAAAAGACGCGATTACATTTAACGAGCTAGTTGACGAAGTAACAAAAGTATTAGAGCTTTTAGAAGAAGAGGTTCGTACAAGAATTTCTCAGTTTTATACAGATCTCAATATCGATGGTCGTTTTATTACATTAGGTGATAATCGTTGGGGACTTCGTACTTGGTATCCATACGAGCAAATCGACGAAGAGGTTACTCATACTGAAAAGCCGAAGAAGAAGAAAAAGAGCAAGAAGAAGGATGAGGATGACGAACTCCTTGGCTTTGACGATCTTGACGAAGATGATCTTGATTATGATGAGGACTTTGATGAAGAAGATGAAGATGTGGATGACATCGAGGATGACGAAGAAGAAGAAGAAGATGAGGACTTTGATGACATCGACGACGAAGATGACTTCGATGATGACGATGAAGAACTCATTGATGATGAAGAATATGAATTAGACGAGGAAGAAGAAGACGAAGAGTTTGAAGAAGAGGAAGAAGACTAATCCTCAAGATCTAACTAGTTAAATTAAACTCAAACTCATATTGACTTTTTAATCTTATCTCGGTAGAATACTTTTTGGGCTCTAAAAAAAGAGTATCTACGAAACCATATTAAAGTTTCGCTCCCTTACATATTGTAAGTGGACTAACCTAAAATAGTGAGACAATATAAAACACCTCCAAAATGGCAATACTTGAGATAAGTATTGTGACATTA
>NZ_JBPFDQ010000026.1:0-2978 GCF_059415045.1 Ferdinandcohnia sp. SAFN-114
ATTTAAACTTTTTTATGAAGGCTACCAAGCGAAAGCGCGGTAGAAAAATCTGTGTCTATTTTCTTGACATAGTATCACCAGCATCAATCATTTCTAAAAATGATTGAAAAAGCTGAAGAGGATAAAACTGTAAAGGGTATTATTCTAAAGGTTAATTCACCAGGTGGTGGTGTTGTTGAAAGTGCGGAAATACATAAAAAGTTAACGGATCTAAAAGAAGCTACAGATAAACCAATTTATGTATCGATGGGCGCTATGGCTGCTTCTGGCGGTTATTACATCTCTGCTCCAGCTGATAAAATATTTGCTACACCTGATACAATGACCGGCTCTTTAGGAGTTATAATGCAAGGCGTTAATTTTAGTGAACTTGCTGAAAAATATGGTGTAAAATTTGAAACAATCAAAAGTGGTCCATACAAGGATATCATGTCTTCATACCGTGACATGACGGACGAAGAGAGACAAATCATGCAAACGATGGTCGATAATGCGTATCAAGGGTTTGTAGATGTAATTGCAGATGGACGTAATATGTCGGAGTCGGAAGTTCGTAAAATTGCAGACGGACGCATTTATGATGGCAGACAAGCAAAGGAAAATCATTTAATCGATGAATTAGGATACTTTGAGGATACGGTTGAAGCAATGAAGAAGGACTATGATCTTGGGGACATTAATGTTGTTGAGTACACAGCTAATTTTGGCTTTGGATCTCTATTCTCTATGAGTGCAAAAAAAATCTTTAGTGATGACATCGAAATGGCAACCATGGTTCATTTACTATCACAGCCAAATTCACCTAGAATGATGTATTTGTATGCGGAATAGGGGGGAACCAAATTGAATATGGATCTTACACACGAAGGCGTACAGGGAGATAATTATCTTCGCGATCATACATCCCGTCCAATTACCAATGCCACAACTCGCTATGCGGGCTATTGGATGCGTTTTTGGGCATACTTATTAGATCTTGTTGTAATTGGAAGTATAAACCGTATCCTTATATATCCAATATTTAGAGCTTTAGACATTCCATTATCTGATAGTGATATGTTTAGTGCTGCAGCAATTGCAACGGCAGTTGTTTTTTATCTGTATTTTGTGCTGATGACAAAGTTTTTTAGTCAAACACTTGGAAAAATGGTGTTTGGTATAAAGGTTGTAACCCTCGAGGAACAACCGCTTACTTGGATGACAGTAATTTTTAGGGAGTTCATAGGTCGATATATCTCAAAGCTTTTCTTTATAGGCTATTTAATTGTTGCTTTTCTTCCTAAAAAGCAAGGAATTCATGATTTACTTTCAGAGACAACTGTTATACATGCATCAAAGTAAGGGTAGGGTGTCCAACATGGACACTCTTATTTTTTTATAAACACATTACCATAGACCCCCTTTTTATGTATTTTTCACCATCTAGTAGGTGATAACTATACATTGAAAGGGAGTGCGTGTCATGAAGTGGCTCTTATTCGTTGTATTATTTCTAGTCCTACTACTACTGCTAATAATGATTTCGAGGCTAAAAATCTATATAGAAGCAAATCACTTAAGGGACGATGACCATATTAAAATAAGATTCAGCATTTGGTTTGGGCTGATTAGATATACGATTAATGTTCCTATGGTTGCTGTCGATAAGGAATCCCCGAGCATTGTTTTTAAAAAGGAACAGAAAGCAAGCGTATCGACTGGTGCTAATAAGAAAAAAGAAAAATTTTCGGTTAAAAATTTGTTAGCAGACTATCATGACTCTAAATTAATTTTAAGTAGGGTTGTTGATATGATTCCAATTGTTAGAAGCTTTTTAAAGAAAATATCGGTGACAAAATTTGAATGGCATTCCCATATAGGTGTTGGTGATGCTGCTCATACAGGGGTACTTACTGGGCTTGGTTGGTCTATTAAAGGAACGATTGTGGGTTTGATTAGTCACCATCTCAATCTCAAAACTCATCCTGATTATTCGATTACACCTTCATTCCAGTTTGTTGTTTCTGAAACAAGTCTAAGATGCATGTTTCATTTCCGTATCGGGCATGCTATGGTGGCAGGAATCAGAGTGATTAAAAGGTGGCGAGGAGGAATACCTAAATTTCATTCCTCAACCCTCTCAAAGCTCAGCGAAACCGATTCGGATAAAAAATCAGTTTAGAATGTCAGGAGGAATTTAATATGTCTGATCATCCAATACAGGGTTTAATGAAAACCGCAATGGAAAACTTAAAGCAGATGATTGATGTAAATACAATTATTGGTGACCCTGTTGAAACACCTGATGGGAGCGTGATTTTAACGGTCTCAAAGGTTGGCTTTGGATTTGCTGCAGGAGGTAGTGAGTTCAAAGGACAAGGTGAGGGTGGAAAAGATAGCGGTGGTGGAGGTGGAGGTGGAGACCAACAGCAACAACAACAACAGGGATCCAAACTCCCATTCGGTGGAGGAAGTGGTGGTGGAGTTTCAATTACACCAATCGCTTTTTTAATTGTTAGTGCAAACGGTGTGAAAATGCTTCATCTTGATGAAAGCACTCATTTATATGAAAAACTTCTTGAACTAGCACCACAGGCAGTTGATAAAATCCAACAAATGTTAAAAAAGAATAACCAAGACCAACAAAATCAAGACAAAAAATCTGATTTTGACATATAAGAACTTTGCGAGTTAACTGGACACACAGTTAACTCCTTTTTTGTGGTGATTTAACAAGAGTATGGCTGCGATGAAGGACTTTACATTGGGTTCGTCGATACGAGTGGTCCTTCATCCTACATATGAAGAGGATTCCGTTCAAGAATCATCCGGCATATCCCCTTCATTCAGCTTATGAAGAGGATTCAGCCCAAGAATCATCCTAAATTTCCTCTTCATTTAGTTTATGAAGAGGATTCAGCCTAAGAATCAGTCAGCATATCCTCGTCATTCAGTTTATGAAGAGGATTCAACTCAAGAATCATCCGGCATCCCCCCTT
>NZ_JBPFDQ010000026.1:3078-60660 GCF_059415045.1 Ferdinandcohnia sp. SAFN-114
CATCGTGCTCATGAAGAGGATTCCGTCCAAAAGTCATCCTGCATATCCCCTTCATTCAGCTTATGAAGAGGATTCAATTCAATAATCATCCTACATATCCTCTTCATCCGCCTTATGAAGAGGATTCAACTCAAGAATCATCCGGCATATCCCCTTCATTCAGCTAATGAAGAGGATTCAACTCAAGAATCATCCGGCATATCCCCTTCATTCAGCTTATGAAGAGGATTCCGTCCAAAAATCATCCTGCATATCCCCTTCATCGTGCTCATGAAGAGGATTCCGTCCAAAAGTCATCCTGCATATCCCCTTCATTCAGCTTATGAAGAGGATTCAACTCAATAATCATCCTACATATCCTCTTCATCCGCCTTATGAAGAGGATTCCGTGCAAGAAACTGAATGCATTTCCTCTTCATTCAGCCTATGAAGAGGATTCTGCCCAAGATTCTGAACGCCTTTCCCTTCTCAGCCAAACTAATTAAGTGCGTATCAAACTTTTTCGCCTATCCTCAAATTCAGTCCCCAAAACTCTACTCTACTGAGCCCACCTACACTAAGAAAAAGGAACCTAATACCTCAAAACCTCTATACTCACTTCCTGCTAGAACCGATATAAAAAACTGACTAAACACAAGGATTTACTTAACAAATATAAAACCAAATAATTGCAATTGTGGGAGATAAAAGATATGATTTACACTGTACATAAAAATTTAAGGAGGATTTTGGTAAAATGGCAAATATCACATTTAAAAACAATCCAGTCACTTTATTGGGGAATGAAGTAAAAGTTGGGGACAAGGCTCCTGATTTTACTGTATTAGCAAACGATTTATCACCAGTATCACTTGCAGACTCAAAAGGATCTGTTCGTTTAATTAGCGTTGTACCATCACTTGATACAGGTGTATGTGATGCACAAACTCGTCGTTTTAACGAAGAAGCAGCCGGTCTAAATAATGTTAAAATCTTAACAGTCAGTGTTGATTTGCCATTTGCACAAAAACGTTGGTGTGGTGCAAACGGTATTGAAAATGTTCAAACTCTTTCCGACCACCGTGATCTTTCTTTCGGAGAAGCTTATGGTGTAGCAATTCAAGAACTACGCTTATTGGCTCGCGCAGTATTTGTTGTTGATAGCAACGATACTGTAACATATGTGGAGTACGTTAGTGAAGCAACAAACCATCCAAACTACGAAGCAGCCCTAGAAGCAGCAAAAGCAGCTAACTAATAGATTAAAACGAAGAGGATCCCAATCATGTTTGGGGTTCTTTTTTTAACTTTGTTGAACTACACCACGATTTCTTTTAAAATAGAGTGATATGTCGAGAGTTCGAAAAAAGGAGTAAAACAATGGCACAATTATCCGCAGTTGAAAAACTATTTACCGTTATCGATAACACATCAATGATCTTGGTCGAAGAATTATCATGTACTTATCTTGAGGCAGTTGCAGAAACAGGCGAAAACCTCTTCCAAAACACGATTCTTCAGGAGGAGGTAAGTGAAATATCAAAAAAGCGTATTGAGAAAGAATACAGCCAGGTAAACCTAAAACAATATTCTGCTGAAGAAATTCGCAAAGCCTATCAGCTTGCTGCTTTAAAAGGGATGAAAGAGGCGACCCAACCAAACCATGAAATGACTCCAGATGCTGTTTCTATTTTTGTTGGATACCTTGTTTCAAAATTTACAGAAGGCTGGAAGGGATTTAGTATCTTTGATCCGGCAGTAGGTACAGGAAACTTACTCACAACCGTACTTAATCAAAATCAATCAAAAGAAATTGAAGCCTCAGCTATCGATGTTGATGATCTCTTGGTTAAAGTGGCATATGTAAGTGCAAACCTGCAACAGCACTCCATTCAGTTTTATAATCAAGATAGTCTACAGCCATTATACATAGACCCAGTTGATGTGATTGTTTGTGATTTACCTGTCGGTTATTATCCGAATGATATTGGAGCGGCTAACTTTGAGCTGCATGCTAAAGAAGGTCATTCGTATGCCCATCATCTGTTCATCGAGCAAAGTCTTAAATATACGAAAGAGGGTGGCTATTTATTTTTCTTAGTTCCTAATCATTTATTTACAAGCGAATATGCTAAGGAATTAAATGCATTCCTCAAAGAGAAATCCGTTATACAAGGGATGATTCAGTTACCTTTATCCTTATTTAAAAATGAAAATGCTGCTAAAAGCATCTTTGTCATTCAGAAAAAGGGGCCAGAAGTAAAGGCACCAAAGCAAGCGTTACTTGTCAATTTACCGAAGTTTTCAAATCGAACGGCAATGGCAGGTATCATTAAACAAATTGATGATTGGTTTAAACAAGAGAAACACGAAATTAAACTATAAATGTTTGAGCACGGAGACCCCACTAATGGGGTCTTTTTTTGAATTGTAGCGTTTTCTATTATCTGAATTAAAGAACTTTATGGCGAAAACGGTACCAATTAAGAACTCTCCTTGAAATGTTTTGGTACCGATGTTTAAATGAAAATGGTATCTATGAAACAATGTCGTTTTGCATAGAATAATGTAGAGTAAAAATTTACATACATGTATAGATTTAAACAAAGGAGCGGACATAATGTCGAAAATCATTGCCATAAATGCAGGAAGCTCGTCACTTAAATTTCAACTATTTGAAATGCCGAGTGAAGAGGTTATTACAAAGGGGATCTTCGAACGGATTGGACTTGAGAAGGGAATTTTCACAATCTCAGTTAATGATGAAAAACAAACAACTGAAACAGAAATTCCTGACCATGCTGTTGCTGTAAAAATACTCCTTGATAAATTGACAGAATTAGGGATTATTCAATCGTTGGATGAAATCGACGGGATCGGTCACCGGGTTGTTCATGGAGGAGAAACTTTTGCAGATTCAGCCGTGATTACGAATGAGGTTATTGATGAAATAGACAAGCTATCAGAATTAGCTCCATTGCATAACCCAGCTAATTTAACAGGAATTAAGGCATTTAAAGAAGTATTACCAAATGTTCCAGCGGTAGCCGTATTTGATACAGCATTTCATCAAACAATGCCTGAGAAATCATTTTTATACAGCCTTCCTTATGATTACTATAAAGACTATGGAATTCGAAAATATGGTTTCCACGGAACATCTCATAAATACGTTTCACAACGTGCAGCTGAAATTTTAGAAAGACCTGTAGAACAGCTTCGTATATTGTCTTGCCATCTTGGTAATGGTGCAAGTATTGCTGCAATTGAAGGTGGAAAATCAATTGATACATCTATGGGCTTTACACCGCTTGCTGGTGTAACAATGGGGACACGTTCCGGAAATATTGACCCGGCATTAATTCCATTTATCATGGAGAAAACAGGTAAAACTGCAGATGAGGTTTTAGATGTTTTAAATAAAGAAAGTGGAATGCTTGGCGTTTCTGGATTTTCAAGTGACTTACGTGATATTGAGTTAGAAGCAACTGAAGGAAATAACCGTGCTGAATTAGCTCTTGAAGTATTTGCAAGCAGAATTCATAAATACATTGGATCATATGCAGCACGTATGCATGGTGTTGATGCAATTATCTTTACAGCGGGTATTGGTGAAAACAGTGATACCATCCGTGCAAGGGTATTAACAGGACTTGAATTCATGGGTGTATATTGGGATCCAGTTTTAAATAAAGTAAGAGGTAAGGAGACTTTCATTAGCTATCCACATTCACCTGTGAAGGTTATCGTTATTCCTACGAATGAAGAAGTCATGATTGCTCGTGATGTTATGCGTTTAACAAAATAAAGGATTTGAAGGACAAACTCTTAGTGGGTTTGTCTTTTTCCTTTTTCTAACGGTTGATTCTCCTCCTAATGGTTTTCGGTTTTTTCTTTGTGGTGGTATAATACACATAGTGAATGCTGGAAACGGAGGATGATTATGGGTCTTACCGAACGAGAAATACAAATTTTAACCGAGATTGAAAAATGGTCGGATCAAATGCAACATGAGCAAACCGATTTTGAAATGACGTATGACAAATGGCTGGAAAACTCGTTAAGCCTTATCCCTGAGAATGTACGAACGGAGTTCTTTTCAAAATTAGATAATTGGCTATTCCATTTACATGCCATACTTCAAGGAACACAAATTCAAGTGGATGCAAGGGAGCGTCTTATTCGTTCGGCACGTGTTTTTAATCAGGATATTGAAGAAATATCTGATTTAAAAGAATTAACTATAGATCAGCTTATATATTTAACCGAAAACCAGATTGCGAAGCATCGCCTTTATTCTTTTGCACAAGGGGGCCTATCTGGTACAGGGGGACTTCTCCTACTTGGAACGGATATACCTGGGATAACGGTCCTTAATCTTCGTATTGTTCAACTCATTGCGATGACATATGGTTATGAAGTAAATACACCATATGAAATGATGACATCTTTAAAAGTGTTTCATGCTGCTACGCTGCCAAAGCGCATGCGCTTCCAGGGCTGGGAGGAACTCACCCAGGGAACTGATGGGTCTAACCAGAACCAATACTTTTATAATGGATCAGAGGACTTAACCGACGAAACTTGGCTTGAACTCCCATTAAAACATATTGTAAAAGCGGTGGCCATTTCAATTCTACGAAAGCGGATGATACAAGGAATTCCTCTTGTTAGCATGGCGATTGGGGCAGGAATGAATTATCAACTAACAAGACAGGTTAGCGATTATGCCCATAATTATTACCGTTTACGTTTTTTGAAGGAAAAGGAGTATTAAGAAATGAGCGTTCAAGAGCATAAAAAAGCTACACCCTCCTCAGTCAGATGCAAAGTGGTTACAATAAGTGATACAAGAACGAAAGAAACAGACAAAAGTGGTAAGCTTATGATTTCGCTACTAGAGGAAAATAATTTCAAAGTCTTACAATATGAGGTTGTAAAGGATGAGGAATCTTTTATCGAAAAAGTGATACGTGAAGGCTGTGAACATGAAGAGATTGATGTAATTTTAACAAATGGGGGCACTGGAATCGCTAAACGTGATGTCACAATTGAAACGGTCACAAAATTATTAGATAAAGAAATTGTCGGGTTTGGTGAACTGTTTCGAATGTTAAGTTATACAGAGGACATAGGCTCAGCGGCTATTCTTTCAAGAGCAATTGCCGGTGTTAGCAATGATACAGCGATCTTTTCAACACCAGGTTCTTCCGGTGCTGTAAAGCTTGCAATGAATAAATTAATCCTACCGGAACTTGGCCATGTTGTCAGTGAAATAAAAAAGGATATCAAAAAGGTCTAATCATATTGGATTAGACCTTTTATATTGTCTAACTCGAGGAGCCGTCTGCTCGAGGTCATAAGCCAGTCGCTTCTGAAGGTTAGGCTCGTCTTATGGTTGTCACCGGTAAACAGGATCCTTTCGCATTTATTTATTGGTGAATTTTTTTAGATATTCCTTGATTCATTCTATACCATATCCATAAATCATTAATGATGGACGCACAATCGGAGATTTCGTTGTTTAGTTCACATGAACGGACAAAATCAAGTTCATTGCCGAGTTGTTCTTGTTTTTCGTTAATAATGGTTTCAATTTCTGCAATTCGATCAGGAATATGTCCTCTGATTTTTTCCCAATGGAACAAGATAAGCTGCTGTGTTTCCACTGTATATTCTTCCCACTCTTTTTCTAAATACGGTAGAAGAATCCCAAGTCGGTCATTAAAATGAAAAAAATCCATTATTACCACCCCTCGTAGGTCTTGCTATCATTTTACAATACTACTAATTTATATTCTATCTTAAAAGAATTTTTTTATTTTTCTCAGTTTACTATTGAAAAAAGTAGAAAGAGTTGCTAAAGTAATACATTATAAATGTATAAATATAAAATCAGATGAATTAATATTCGAGAGGGAGATACAACATGAGCAAAAAGAAAGTTGTTTTAGCATATTCAGGTGGTCTAGATACAAGCGTTGCAGTTAAATGGTTACAGGAGCAAGGATATGAAGTCGTTGCTTGCTGTTTAGATGTAGGTGAAGGAAAAGACCTTGCCTTTATTAAAGAGAAAGCTATTACAGTTGGAGCCGTATCTTCATACGTAATTGATGCGAAGGAAGAATTTGCAAATGAGTTTGCGCTTGCTGCATTACAAGCACATACCCTTTACGAAGGAAAATATCCGTTAGTTTCTGCTTTATCTCGTCCGCTAATCGCGAAAAAACTCGTTGAAGTAGCTGAACAAGAAAATGCTGTAGCCGTTGCACACGGTTGTACTGGGAAAGGTAATGATCAAGTTCGATTTGAAGTCTCAATTAAGGCATTAAATCCTGACCTTGAAGTATTGGCACCTGTTCGTGAGTGGAGCTGGTCTCGTGAAGAAGAAATTGAGTATGCGAAGAAGCATAATATTCCGATTCCAATCAATCTAGATAGCCCATTTTCTATTGACCAAAACCTTTGGGGACGTAGTAATGAATGTGGTATTTTAGAAGATCCATGGGCTGCTCCTCCAGCGGATGCATATGAATTAACAGCAGCTCTTGAAGAAACACCAAATACACCTGACATCATCGAAATCGATTTTGAACAAGGTGTTCCAAAGTCGATTAATGGTCAACAGTACCCATTATCTGAATTAATTCTTGAATTAAACCAAATCGCTGGAAAACATGGTGTAGGCCGCATCGATCATGTAGAAAACCGTCTTGTAGGTATTAAATCTCGTGAAGTTTACGAATGTCCTGGTGCGATGACTTTAATTACAGCACATAAAGAACTTGAAGACCTTACACTTGTAAAAGAAGCCGCTCATTTCAAACCAGTCATCGAACAAAAGCTTACTGAATTAATTTACAATGGGCTTTGGTTCTCACCACTTAAGGATGCATTACTTGGTTTCTTAAAGGAAACACAAAAAAATGTAAATGGAACTGTTCGTGTAAAACTATTTAAAGGTCATGCAATTGTAGAAGGACGTAAATCTGAAAATTCATTGTACGATGAGAAACTTGCAACTTATACTTCTGATGATGAGTTCGATCATAATGCAGCAGTTGGATTCATTTCATTATGGGGCTTACCAACAAAGGTTAACAGCATTGTAAATAACAGTAAGAAGGTTGAAGTATGAAAAAGCTTTGGGGAGGAAGATTCACAAAAAGTGCGGAAAGCTGGGTAGATGAATTCGGTGCATCGATCTCCTTTGATCAGGAACTGGTGAAGGAAGACATCGAAGGAAGTATTGCACATGTGACAATGCTGGGGAAATGCGGCATTGTTTCTATGGAAGAAGCAACTACTATTAAGTCGGGGCTACTTACCTTATTAGAAAAAGCCAAAAGTGATGAATTAGAATTCTCTGTTGCAAATGAAGATATTCATTTAAATATCGAGAAGATGCTAATTGATGAAATTGGACAGGTTGGTGGAAAGCTTCATACGGGAAGAAGCAGAAATGACCAAGTTGCAACAGATATGCATTTATATTTGCGACAACAGGTAGACGAAATCATTCATCTTGTCGAGGAGCTTCAAGATGCAATCGTGGAACAAGCGGAGCAACATGTAGAAACAATTGCTCCTGGTTATACCCATCTACAAAGAGCACAGCCTATTTCATTTGCCCATCATCTATTAGCCTATTATTGGATGCTTGAGCGTGATAAGGAACGCTTAACAGACTCGCTAAAGCGAATCAATATATCCCCATTAGGGGCAGGTGCTCTAGCGGGTACCACGTTTCCGATTGACCGATACTACAGTGCTGAGCTTTTAGGATTTGAAAAAATCTATGAGAATAGTATTGATGCTGTTAGTGACCGTGATTTTATCATTGAATTTTTAAGCAATAGTTCAATGGTTATGATGCATCTATCACGTTTTTGTGAAGAATTGATTTTATGGTCCTCACAGGAGTTTAACTTTATTGAGATGGATGATGCTTTTGCAACGGGAAGTAGTATTATGCCACAGAAGAAGAATCCGGACATGGCTGAACTTATTCGTGGTAAAACAGGAAGAGTTTATGGAAATCTGTTTGGCTTATTAACGGTTCTCAAAGGAACACCACTTGCTTATAACAAAGATATGCAAGAGGACAAAGAGGGCATGTTTGATACTGTGAAGACGGTAAAAGGATCTTTGAAGATCTTTGCAGGAATGGTTTCAACAATGAAGGTGAAAAAGGAAGTAATGGCAACAGCTGTTAAAAAGGATTTCTCCAATGCGACAGAACTAGCTGATTATTTAGCCTCAAAGGGACTACCATTTAGGGAAGCACACGAAGTGGTAGGAAAGCTTGTGTTAATTTGTATTAAACGTGGTGTCTTTTTAAGCGATTTACCACTTGATGTGTTGAAAGAAGCTTCTTTATTATTTGAAGATGATATTTATGAAGTATTGCTGCCTGAAACAGCTGTTGCTCGCCGCAAGAGTGCAGGCGGTACTGGCTTTGAAGAAGTACGTAAGGTTTTAGAGAAAATAAAACAAACAAAAAAATCGTGATTGATTCACGATTTTTTTGTTTGTTTAATGATCAAATGCGCCTTGGCGTATTTGCGCCAGATTTTTTTCGAGCTTGCTCGAAAAATTTCCTTTGAAAAATCGTGGCATCCGCCGGAGGCATTAACTTAATCAGTTGGGTTACAAACCTAACTGATTAAGTTAAAGGTCTTTCTCTGTTCGTACAACCATAACATCACATTTTGCATATCGTGTAATATTTTCAGATACACTGCCTAATAGGAAGCGCTCGACAGCATTTAACCCAGTTGCACCACATATGATTAAATCGATATCATGTTTTGGTGCAATTTCTTTAGCGATTTTTATTTTAGGTGAACCGAATTCTAGTATTGTTTCGATGTCATCAATACCAGCTTCACTTGCAATATCCTTATATTGATTAAGTAATTCTTTTCCATATTGCTCTGATTGTTCTGTTAAATTGTATTGATAAGCTCCTATCGTCGCAAACTGTTTTAAATCAATTATATGAGTAATACTAAGTGTGGCATGATACCGCTTGCAAACATCGATTGCTTTCTTAAATGCCCATTCCGCTTCCTTTGAACCATCAACAGCTACAAGAACTTTTTTATAGGTAACTAGCATTTTTTAGCCCCCTAAAATATAAAATTATCTTTCTACATTTATTATAGTCCTGGCAAGAACATTGAATATCATACATAATTGTATAATATTTGAACTTTTCCTTGATTATTAGGAAGAAAAATACTATTATGTAAGTGTTTTCATCATTGTTGTAATCGTATTTTTAGTTCAAGTAATTAATCTATTGAAAATGAGATGAGGAGTGTTTTTCATGCGAATTGGTGTACCTCGGGAGATAAAAAATAACGAAAACCGTGTTGCAATGACTCCGGCAGGTGTTGTGAATCTTGTAGGCTTCGGTCATGAAGTGTATATTGAGACAAATGCGGGGCTTGGATCTGGTTTTACGGATGAACAATATGTTAATGCAGGGGCTACCATTGTTAGTACTGCAAGTGAGGCATGGCAAGTGGACATGGTTATGAAGGTAAAAGAGCCACTTCCAGAGGAATATCAATATTTCCGTGAAGGCTTACTCTTATTTACATATTTACATTTAGCTGCAGAGCCTGAATTAACGAAAGCTCTAGTCGAGAAAAAAGTAATTGGGATAGCATATGAAACAGTGCAGCTCCAAAACCGTTCACTTCCATTACTAACCCCAATGAGTGAAGTTGCAGGAAGAATGGCAACTCAGATAGGCGCGCAATTTTTAGAAAAGCCACATGGCGGAAAAGGGATTTTACTTGCTGGTGTTCCAGGCGTTCATCGTGGTAAAGTAACGGTTATTGGTGGAGGAGTTGCAGGTACGAATGCAGCTAAAATGGCAATTGGTCTTGGTGCCCAAGTGACAATTATTGATTTAAATCCTGAGCGACTTCGCCAGCTTGATGACATTTTCGGTGCGGATGTAACTACACTAATGTCAAACCCACTTAACATAGCGGAAGCGGTTGAGGAATCAGATCTTGTAATCGGTGCAGTCCTCATTCCTGGGGCAAAGGCGCCAAAACTAGTAACGGAAGAAATGATTAGAACAATGACACCAGGTTCTGTGGTCGTAGATATCGCGATTGACCAAGGCGGAATTTTTGAAACGACAGATCGAATAACAACCCATGATAATCCAACATATGTCAAACATGACGTGGTTCACTATGCAGTTGCGAACATGCCTGGAGCTGTACCACGTACATCAACGTTTGCACTGACAAATGTAACCGTTCCATATGCATTGTCAATTGCTAATAAAGGATTTAAACAAGCTTGTATAGAAAATGATGCGTTGTTTAAAGGGATTAATACATTAGATGGATATGTTACCTACAAGGCAGTTGCAGAAGCACATGGAACTTCTTACTCAGATGCAAAAACACTCTTAGAAAACAGATAATTTTTTGGGGATACCTTTCCTTAGGTATCCCTTTTATGTTCTTAATCATTGTCACCATTTTTTATGCATAAAAATAAGATAAAGAAAGTCTGAATGAAGACAAACGTCTACCTAACTAGTAAGGGAGTGCTGAAAAATGGGTTCATCTGTTTATTATAATGAATCGTTAGCCCGATTTGTTCATCGACCAGCTAGTTCCTCACCAGATAATCCAAATCAACAAACTTATTATTCTAATTTTGTTTCTGAACATATTAAACAGCAGGAAAAATATAATGGGCTCGTCAAAGAGTACATTAAAAGTAATGAAGGGCTAATCAAGCATTTAGCAGAAGAACAAAAAGGACTACAACGCCAGTTTTTTAAATCTGAACAAAATCAAATGGAGAAGGATGAAAAGTTCTCTAAAAAAATAACGGAACAGAAAAACTTATTGGAGGTATTTATTGGCTTTATGAAGAAACAGGAAAAATATAATGAGACAACTGCGAAGCAACAAGTGGATCATAAAGAACAGCTTGAAATTCTCCAAAAAATTGTACAAAATCAAGAACTATTTAACAATAAAGTCTCTGAAAATATTAACCTAGTGAAAAAGCAATTTGACCAAATTATTGATTCTCTAAAAAATCATGAAATAATAAATGAAACCATTGCTAATTACTTTGAGAAAAATGACGAAAAAGACCAAGAATTTGCATCAACCATGATAGAGCAAAAGGAACTATTTTTCAAGGTACTAAATGGTTTACAGGATAATAAAGAGCAATACGATATTTTATTTGATTATTTACGTAATCAGGATAATTTTAACCATAAACTGTTTGAATACCTCTGCTCACAATTTGAGGAGGAAAAAAATGCAGTGAATTAGGAAATCTCACGACTAATAAAGTACAAAAAGGACCGCTCAGGGTCCTTTTTTCATTTATTTTATGAGTAGTTCCTTAGGGAATTTTGTAAGTGTTTGGGCTCCATCAGCGGTGATAATCATATCATCTTCAATTCGAACTCCGCCAATTTCTGGAGCATAGATTCCTGGTTCAATTGTAAATACCATACCCTTTTGTAAGAGCATATCATTTGTTTCATTCATAGAAGGAAATTCATGAACATCAATTCCAAGTCCGTGTCCAATTCGGTGGGTAAAATATTCACCAAATCCAGCATTGGATATAATGGTACGAGCTGCACGATCGATATCGCCAATTCTGGTTCCTGGCTTACAAATATCCACCGCTGCTAATTGAGCTTTTAACACAGTGTCATAAACCTCACGTTGTTGGTCAGAGACCTCTCCAAATGCAACTGTTCTAGTTATATCGGAGCAATAACCATCAAGAACAACACCTAAATCGAAAAGAACAAAATCTCCTTTTTGAATGGTTTCAAGTCCAGGTTTTCCATGTGGAGCTGCGGTTTTTAAACCTGTTAGTACCATTGTATCAAAGGACATTTGACGGATTCCTTTTTTCTTCAATTCAAATTCAATTGTGGCAAGAACATCTAATTCTGATTTACCTTGGGCAATTGCATGTACACCCACTTCTACTCCATAATCCGCAAGCTTTGCTGCATCTTCTAGAATAGAAATCTCTTTCTCTTCTTTAATCATCCGTAAAGTATGTAATTTTTCCTCAGCAGAAACGAAAGATGTGGATGGGAATAATTTTTGAATTTGTTCAAAACGATCAACGGTTAAATGTTCTTTTTCAAGAGCTAATGTAGAGACAGTAATGTTTCGTTTAGATAGTGAATTTTGGATGAGTTCCCATGGATTATCTGTATCACTATATCCAATGATTTCATATTCCCAGCCAGCATTACGTGCTTGGGCAAGTTCCATATTTGGACAAATTAAAATGGGCTCTTCCTGTTGAAAAACGAATAAACCAAGGAGTCTTTCGTGTGGTTCGGTATAAAAGTTTGTTAAATAAAATACGTTTGGAGTAGACGTAATAAAACTACATGTAATGTCCTTTTCTGTTAACCAACTAGAAAGTTGTTGTAATCGTTGATTCATTCATAACACTTCCTTTTTAATAATAAGGGACATTTTTTATTTTAGCACTTTGTGGAATGAAGCGGAAGGTGTGAGCCTTTTCCTATTATCATATTCGTTTTTGGAGCAGGGTTTGTTTTACGAAGGAAAAGGGTATAAAAAAGAAGGAAAGTAAGCTTTTAAAAAGAAGTACTATATAGTAAGGTTCCGATATAGAATTATGGAAGGGGAGATACATATGAAAGTATCCTATCATGGTCATTCTGTTGTAAAAATTGAAACAGGTGGAAAAACGATCATCATTGACCCATTTATCACAGGAAATCCTAATACAGATTTAAAAGCATCTGAGGAAAAGGTGGATGTCATTTTACTTACACATGGTCATGGAGATCATGTCGGAGACACTGTAGACCTTGCTAAACGCAACTCGAGTCTTGTGGTAGCGCCAAATGAACTTGCAGTCTATTTAGGCTGGCAAGGCTTGAATGTACATCCAATGCATATTGGTGGTGCCCATCAGTTTGATTTTGGGAAGGTAAAGTTTACCCTAGCCTTTCATGGTTCAAGCGTTGAAATTCCTGAAAAACAGGAATTTGTATACACAGGAATGCCAGGTGGTATCTTGTTTAGTGCTGAAGGAAAAACAATCTACCATGCAGGAGATACCGCACTATTCTATGATATGAAATTGATTGGTGAGCTTAATGAGATTGACGTTGCCTTTCTACCAATTGGAGATAATTTCACGATGGGACCAGACGATGCGCTAATTGCAGCAGAGTGGTTAAAAGCAAAAACTGTCGTGCCAATTCACTATAATACTTTCCCTGTTATTAAGCAGGATGCGGACGATTTTGTCTCAAGACTTACATCTGCTGATGGCAAGGTTTTAACAGCAGGTGACACAATTGAATTGTAAATCGAACAAAGGCGTGAGGAATCACGTCTTTTTTTTATGCATGCTTCATAGAATGATACAAGCATAGGCTAGAGGAGGTAAAAGGATGCATAATAGATTGTTACTATGTTTATTGCTCTGTGGTGTCTTACTTTACTACGGGGTTCCTAGACTATCAATCGGGGCGGAAGGATTAGAAGGAGTATTCGCTCTTTCATGGTTAGTTTTTGCCTTGATTGTAGTTAGTGGAAATTTAATTGGGTTATTATATAACCCGAAGTCTGCTCAGAAAACGACAAGTCCACAAGCAGTCTCTGCAAAACGTCGACAAAGAATGCGGAATTACTAATATCTCCATAACTAATAAAATTGAATAAACCTTGCTTCACCCGTATAATAAGATATAACTTTATTCATCAGAAATTCTCTACTTCTATTAGTGAGAATGAATGCCGTTAGAGTAACTAAATTCAGTATGGGAACAAACTTTGGCTGAATAAAGTTACTGCCTCCGGTGGATGCCACAGATTTTCAAAGGAAACTTTTCGAGCATAGGATCAAAGACGAATAAGAACGCCACGTCCTGTGGCAACGTCTTTGTGACCCACCTCGTGTGGGCCTAAAAAATCTGGGCGCAAATACGCCAAGGCGCATTTGATAGAATTTAACGGACTAGACAAAGAATGATTATTAGAGGGTGAAGAGCTTGGCGACAAAGCATGAGCAGATTTTACAGTATATTGACACACTTCCGATTGGTGAGAAAATTTCAGTTCGACAAATTGCAAAGGATATGAAAGTGAGCGAAGGAACGGCTTATCGAGCTATAAAAGATGCGGAAAATAAGGGATACGTGAGTACTATTGAACGTGTCGGAACCATTCGTATTGAACGAAAAAAGAAAGAAAACTTCGAAAAGCTAACTTTTGCTGAGGTTGTCAATATTGTTGATGGACAAGTGCTTGGGGGAAAAGCAGGGCTGCATAAAACACTCAATAAATTTGTTATCGGTGCTATGAAACTAGAAGCAATGATGCGTTATACAGGTGCAGGAAACCTTTTAATAGTTGGTAACCGGACAAAGGCACATGAGTATGCTTTAAATGCAGGAGCTGCTGTTTTAATAACAGGTGGTTTTGACACAGAAGATGAAGTGAAAAAGCTTGCAGACGAGCTCCAACTTCCAATTATTTCGAGTAGTTATGATACGTTTACGGTTGCGACTATGATCAACCGTGCTATCTATGACCAACTTATAAAAAAAGAAATTGTCTTAGTTGAGGATATCTTAACGCCAAAAACTGAGACGGTAAGCCTCCATACCTCGGATAAGGTAGAGAAATGGTATGAACATAATATCGAAACTGGTCATGGTCGCTATCCTGTTGTTGATAATCAATCAAAGGTTGTTGGAATGGTAACAGCAAAGGATATTATGGGACAGGACCTGAATACGCTCATTGAAAAGGTGATGACCAAACAACCAATGACTGTTAATGGAAAAACATCGGTTGCATCTGTATCACATATGATGGTGTGGGAAGGTATTGAAATGCTGCCAGTCGTGGACCAATCGAATCGTTTGCAAGGGATTATTAGTCGTCAGGACGTACTAAAGGCTATGCAAATGATTGGTCGCCAACCTCAAGTAGGAGAAACGATTGATGATATCGTGACAAATCAATTCGTGGATATTTCTGCTGATGGTGAAGCCATATATCAATGTGAAGTAACTCCACAAATGACAAACCACTTGGGCACTATTTCCTATGGGGTATTTACAACGATTGTCACTGAGGCAGCAAGTAGGGTATTAAAATCCTTTAAAAAGGGAGATTTGGTTATCGAGAATATGACGGTTTATTTTATGAGACCCGTTCAAATTGATAGTCTAATGGAAATTCATCCAAGAGTTCTAGAGGTTGGAAGAAGATTTGGTAAGGTTGATGTTGAAGTTTTCCATGGCGGAGTCGTTGTAGGAAAAGCTATGATGATGGCACAGCTAATTGAACGATAAGGATAAGCAGGAACAATAAAAGACGCTGTTACGCGTCTTTTTCTCGGTCTAATTAACTTTGTTGTTCAGCTTCTTTAAGTACGTATGGAAGATAATGCTTATAAGCACGAATGCCTGCCCAAATGCTTCCACCACCAACTAATAGTAGGACTGTCCCAATTACATATGAGATTGTAGATGGATGAACGAAATACGTATTTAAACCAAATAGCGCAACAAAAAGTCCTAAGGCAATACTAGATTTCGCTGAGAGCCATTGTTTTTCAATTGGACGTCTTGTGCGGAAGTATTTTGTTTTATAATAAAAATAAAATACAAGTGCAAATATGATTAGAAAAACGAGAATTTGCATGAGAAGTTTCCTCCAATTCTAGATTACTATACCTATTGTAACCAGAACCAATTCAAATTGCTAGTGAATAGAATGTGGAAACTTGGTGACGAAAAGAAGCGAAAAAGGAGAACTCTAATGATTCAATCTATTCTTAAAACAATTAGTGATTTTGAGACAATCATCATTCATCGCCACGTACGACCAGACCCTGATGCCTATGGCTCACAGTGTGGTCTAGCAGAAATTCTAAAAGCATCCTACCCTTCTAAAAAAGTTTTTGTTGTTGGAGAGGATGAACCCTCCTTACTTTTTCTAAAGGAAATGGACCAAGTTTCAGATGAGATGTATGAAGGAGCATTAGTGATTGTCTGTGATACAGCTAACCAAGGCAGAATTTCAGACGAGCGGTATAATCGCGGGAAAAAATTAATTAAAATCGACCATCATCCCAATGAAGATCCATATGGAGACCTTTTATGGGTGGATACAAGTGCCAGCTCTTGCAGTGAGATGGTCTATGAGTTTTACCTCCAAGGGAAGAATCACGGATTAACTCTTTCAACGGATGCAGCGAGACTTCTTTTTGCTGGAATTGTAGGAGACACAGGTAGATTCTTATTTCCTAGTACAAATCCAAAGACATTTACATACGTTGGAGAATTAATTGAATTTGGTTTTCATTTTCCAGATGTTTACGAAAATTTATATAAAACAAAGGAAAATGTAGCACGCCTAAGTGGCTATGTCCTTCAAAATTACAAAGTCACCGAAGATGGTGTAGGGTCTATGGTAATTTCAAATGAGATCCTGAAAGAATACAAAGTAACGCCTACAGAAGCATCTCAATTGGTTAGTAACTTAGGAAATATTGAAAATATTAAGGCATGGGTGTTTTTCGTGGAGGAAAAAGAACAAATCCGTGTTCGCCTGCGTTCTAAGGGACCTGTGATAAACGGGGTAGCAAAAAAATACAATGGTGGTGGGCACCCACTTGCATCAGGAGCCACCATTTACTCGTGGCAAGAGGTAGAAAACGTCATTTCTGACCTACGGAAGGTATGCAATCAGGTAAACTAAAAAAATAAAGTCGCTCCATTTGCGTGCGACTTTATCAGCTATCTACTTTTACGGGAATGAACCATGAACCTAGATCTGTTACTTCTTCAAGGACATTGAGGTCTAATGCTTGAATTTCTTTTTTTAACGCATTTACAACTTCTGGGGATTCTGCATAAGCTGAATACCCTTTTTTGATTCTAGCCATTTTTTCATTTAATAATTTTCTCCGGTTAATATACATAAATTCCCTCCTTAAGTGTTTTCTTTTATTTTATTGCATTTTTGCCTAAAAATGCTACATTATTTTTAAATTTTCTAAAAATTAATACATATTTGTAACAAAATAGTCACTTTTTCCTAAATCAAAAAAAGCCTCCGGAAGGAAGCTTTGTCATTTAACAAGTTCGATATTTAATGAAATTTCAAGTGTTGTATCGACAAAAACCGTGTGGATTTTGAGTTTGTAAGTTTTATCATCCATTTCGTAAAGTCTATTTTCAATTGTTCTAAAAAGAAGTTCTTTGTTTTTCGATAATGATTGAATATCCTGTCCGATTAATGAGTTAAGGTCCTCCAACACAGCGGTTTTCATATGGTGGAGATCCAGTGAACTGAGTTCTACTTTTTTTCTGTTCGCAAACACGATTTCAAAATCTTGGATTTTTAACTTGCTTTTATTTTCTTCATTTAGCTTTTTTGCATCTTCAATTAAAATTTCTTTGCTTTTTTTTAAATCGGCAATTTCAAGCTCTTGTTCTGATATTTTTTGTATTTGTTTATCTTGCAGTATCCCAAATTGAAATAAAAAGACAAACCAGCTAATCAAGGCACCGATTACGACACCTGCGAAAAATCGTTGCCAGCCTGGTTTTTGATGATAAGGGGGGACTCTCATTATGATATATGCTCCTGGGTGAACCATTCAATTATTCTCCATCCGAATTGTGCTCCACCCATAGCAGAAACAATTAGCAGAAATTGTTTAAAAACATCTTTCGTTTGACCTAAAAATATTCCTCTTTCAAAACTATAAAAAGCATCAAATGTTCCACCAATTGCAGCAACAAGTGCCCAAATCTTTAACTTGCTGGCAACCGAATAGATTTCAGATAAAGGCGCTTGACCCGAAATGAAGGCTCCAAGACCTCCAATAAGGGAACCACCTAAAAGTACCCCAAGTGCAATAAAAAAACTATGAATAAATGCAGGCATAAACGCCTCTTTTACTTCCATATGGACACCTTCTTTTAAATAATTGTAGTTGCGGAAGCTTTTAATACATGTATATGGACAAACAATCCATTCTATGAGTTTTGTTTTGCTTGTTTCATAAATAGGTCTATAATTGAAATATCAAATAGGTGGGACGAAGAAATTAATTATATGAAAAAGGTGTGATTTGATTGCCTTTTGTTCATCTTCAGGTTCAAAGTGCGTATAGCCTGTTATCAAGTGCTGCAAAAGTTGAAGCCTTGGTTGAAAAAGCTAGCAGCTTAGGGTTTAAAGCATTGGCATTAACCGATGAAAACATAATGTATGGGGCGATAGCCTTTTATAAGCATTGCAGGAAACATGGTATTAAGCCGATTATTGGCATGACGGCTTCGGTATTATCAGAAGAGGAACAAGGTCATGAAATGGCTTATCCGGTTGTATTACTTGCAAAGAATAATAAAGGTTATCAAAATCTATTAAAAATTAGCAGTGCTATTCAGACAAGGTCAAAGGTTGGAATCCCAAGAAGGTGGCTTTCGCAATATCGAGAAGGAATCATTGGGATTTCTCCTGGTCGTGAAGGAGACATTGAACGAAGTATTAAGGATGGAAATTATGAAGAAGCCATTCGACGAGCAAATTCTTATAAACAAATTTTTGAACCGGATAGTTTTTACTTAGCCGTTCAAAATCATAACTTGCGAGAGAATGTACAGGTCAATAATAAACTATTCCAAATTGGAACAGAACTAAAAGTCCCATTAGTTGCTACAAACCAGGTTCAATACATAGATCAAGAAGATTCATTTGCTCATGAATGCTTATTGTCGATTAAAAACAATACAAAACTATCAGATGAAAATCGAGTTGTTTTTCCAAGCAACGAATATTATTTAAAGAGTCCATCACAGATGAGTGAGCTTTTTTCTGATACTCCAGAGGTTCTTGAAAATACATTGCGGATTGCTGAGCGATGTAATGTGGATATAGAATTAGGGAAATTTGCATTACCCAAATATCCAGTACCAAATCAAGAATCTGCAGAGGATTATTTATCACGAATATGTTTAAAAGGATTGCATGAAAGATATCACGATCCTACGGATGAACAGTTTGAAAGACTTCAATATGAGCTTCAAGTAATCCGAAAAATGAATTTTAGTGATTATTTCTTAATTGTTTGGGATTTTATGAAGTATGCTCATGAGAAAGGAATAGTGACGGGTCCAGGAAGGGGTTCTGCTGCAGGTTCTTTGGTGGCATATGTTTTGCATATCACTGACGTTGATCCACTCGAACATCAATTATTATTTGAACGATTTTTAAACCCAGAACGAATCTCTATGCCTGATATTGATATAGATTTTCCTGATAATCGACGAGATGAAATGATTGAGTATGTTTCAAAAAAATACGGCAGACTTCATGTTGCCCAAATTATCACGTTTGGAACTTTAGCTGCAAGAGCTGCATTACGTGATGTTGGAAGAGTAATGGGTATCTCTCCTAAGGAGGCAGATTTTCTTGCCAAACAAGTTCCCAGTAAGCTCGGAATTACCCTACAGCAAGCATACGAGGAATCACAGGGATTACGGGACTATATTCAAAATATAGAAATTGGACGGAAAATCTTTGAAACAGCAAAAAAAATTGAAGGTCTTCCTAGACATACTTCTACACATGCGGCTGGTGTTGTGATTAGTGAACAGCCATTAACTGAATTAATTGCCATTCAAGATGGACATAATGAAATCTATTTAACGCAATTTCCGATGGAAGTGCTTGAAGAAATTGGCCTCTTAAAAATGGACTTCCTAGGACTACGAAATTTAACGTTGATTGATAATATTCATTCCTTGATTCAACGGGGAACTGGAAAGAAATTGGATCTTTCTAAGATAGCAATGGATGATCAAAAAACATTTGCATTGTTAGGTAAAGGAGATACAACGGGGGTATTCCAACTCGAGTCAAGTGGAATGCGCAGTGTTCTCGTAAGGCTTAAGCCAAGCGAATTAGAGGATATTGTTGCTGTAAACGCACTATATCGGCCGGGCCCAATGGAAAATATTCCGCTCTATATTGCTAGGAAACATAAAAAGGAACCGGTTCAATATCCGCACCCAGACCTTGAACCCATACTTGAGAAGACATATGGCGTGATTGTGTATCAAGAGCAAATTATGCAGATTGCTTCTACAATGGCTGGTTTTAGTCTTGGAGAGGCTGATTTATTGAGAAGGGCCGTAAGTAAAAAGAAAAAAGAAGTACTAGATAAAGAAAGACAACATTTTGTGCAAGGTAGTTTAAAAAAAGGATACACCGAACAAACAGCAAACGAAATTTATGACTTAATCGTTCGGTTTGCTAATTATGGGTTTAACCGAAGCCATGCTGTTGCTTACAGTATGATTGCTTATCAGCTTGCCTATTTAAAAGCAAACTATCCGCTCTATTTTATGGCTTCATTACTTACAAGTGTAGTAGGTAATGATGACAAGCTTGGGCAATATATACGAGAATCCAAACAAATGGGGATTTCCATTTTGCCCCCATCTATTAATAAAAGCTATTATCCTTTTAATGTAGAGAAAAAAGCAATCCGTTTTAGTTTGGCGGGAATTAAGAGTGTAGGGGTTGCAGCCTTAAAGGAAATTATTGAGACGAGAAAAGTTAAGCCTTATTCAGACCTCTTTGATTTCTGTGTCAGAACATCGATGAGGAGTATTAATCGTCGTACAATAGAAGCGCTAATTTGTTCAGGAGCCTTTGATGAATTCGGGGAACACCGAGCGACTCTATTAGCAACTTTGGATGTTGCGATAGAACATGCTGAACTCGTACGACCAAAAAATGATGAGAATCAAGTCGAAATGTTTTTTGAAGATGATTTTGGACTTAAACCTAAATATGTAGAGGTTGAACCTTTTAAGGAAATGGAAAAACTGCGCTTTGAAAAGGATGCACTAGGTTTCTACTTATCAAGTCATCCAATCAGTAGTTATTCGGCTTATCTAAAGAAGCACGGAGCAATCTCGATTTCGGAAGCTTCACATTATCTACATCAAAATGTTGTGATAGGTGGATTCATTACAAAAGAAAGAACGATTCGTACAAAAAAAGGCGAGGTAATGGCCTTTTTGACGGTTAGTGATGAAAGTGGTGAATTAGAAGGAGTTGCATTTCCAAGAACCTACACACAGTCGGCAAAGCTTTTAAAAAATGATGTTTTAGTTTTACTAAAGGGTAAGCTTGATAGTCGAAATAATCAACTACAACTGATTATTAATCAAGTTGGGGCCTTACCCGATAAAATCGAGATGCCGGAAGATGAAAAGAAACTTTTTGTCAGAATGGAAAAAAAGGTTCAAGCAGCTCAAGTACTAGTACACTTAAAAAAATTATTAAAGCAATTTCCTGGGGATACCCCAGTGGTCTTGTATTATGAAGAAACGCAAAAAACAATGCAGCTTCAACAAGAACTATGGGTTACTCCTAATCAAGAATTTTTATCCGAATTAAGAGAATTGATGGGACCTCAAAATGTGGTGATTCACTAATAAACCACTTTACATGACCAGCAATTATGTTATATTGTAATAGAAAAGCGAAGTGGCCATACCACTTATTTTTGATTAATTAGAAAATTCTATTTTACCAGCTTTATTCATAATATGTTGTACAAGATTTAACTACCTAATTAATATGACAAACAACTGGTGGGAAAATTGCTACTACCAAGTTGTCTTTATAACAAGGAGTGAAATATGGAAATGACTCTAAGAGAAGAAGCTCTACATATTCATCAAATTCATAAGGGTAAGCTTGAATCAAAGTCAAAAATACCAGTAAGAAATGCGAAGGATTTAAGTTTAGCTTATTCACCGGGAGTAGCTGAACCATGTAAAGCTATTTATGACGATAAGTCTAAAGTGTATGAATACACGATGAAGGGGAATATGGTAGCGGTAGTATCTGATGGGACTGCCGTACTTGGATTAGGTAACATAGGTCCAGAAGCTTCTCTTCCTGTAATGGAAGGAAAGGCTGTGCTATTTAAGAGCTTTGCAGGAGTAGATGCATTTCCAATTTGCTTAAACACAACAGATGTTGACAAGATTGTGGAAACAGTCAAACTATTAGAGCCTACTTTTGGTGGAGTCAACCTAGAGGATATTGCAGCTCCGAATTGCTTTGTGATAGAAGAGCGTCTTAAGAAAGAAGCGAATATACCAGTTTTTCATGATGATCAACACGGAACCGCAATTGTTACAGTAGCGGGATTAGTGAATGCATTAAAGCTGGTGGGCAAGAAAATGTCAGAAATAAAAGTTGTTGCAAATGGAGCAGGTGCTGCAGGCATTGCAATTATTAAGCTTTTATATCGCTATGGAGTCCGCGATATCATCATGTGTGACTCTAGGGGTGCTATTTATGAAGGGCGTACCTATGGAATGAATAACGTAAAAGCAGAAGTAGCGAAATATACAAATCGCAACCGTCTAGAAGGCACTCTTGCAGATGTCCTTGCGGATGCTGATGTCTTTATTGGAGTGTCTGTTGCAGGAGCACTAACAACTGATATGGTAAAGACGATGAATCAGGACCCAATTATATTTGCTATGGCGAATCCTAATCCTGAAATTATGCCGGATCAAGCATTAGAAGCGGGTGCTAAAGTTGTTGGTACAGGAAGATCAGATTTTCCAAACCAAGTAAACAATGTTCTCGCATTTCCAGGAATTTTTAGAGGAGCTTTAGATGCAAGAGCAACTCATATAAATGAACAAATGAAGATTGCGGCTGTAGAAGCAATTGCATCATTGGTAAGCTCTGAAGAACTACGTTCAGATTATGTAATCCCTGCACCTTTTGACCCACGTGTGGCACCTGCTGTTGCAGCAAGTGTGGCTAAGGCGGCAATGGAGACAGGTGTAGCTAGAATTACTGTAAATCCAGAGGAAGTTGCAGAGAAGACACGTCGTTTAGCAATCATTGAATAATGGATTGGAAGAGGTTAATGTGACATCTCCTAACTCTAAGGTTTACATTGAAATTGTTAAGAAAATTAGGTCCATCATTCAAGATGATGGACTTTCCGCTGGTGATAAAATTCCGTCTGAGCGGGAACTTTCCGAGCGTCTAAATGTAGGTCGTTCCTCTGTTCGGGAAGCACTAAGGTCATTAGAATTATTAGGCCTCATAGAGACAAGAAGAGGTGAAGGTACTTTTTTAAAAGATTTCGGTGATCATCAACTGATTCATTTATTAGGTACCTTCATAATTCAAGGAGATAAAACAAAGGGTGATCTCCTTGAAACAAAACAAAGTCTTGAAAAATCTTGTATCGAAATAGCATGTCCTAAGATGAACGAAGAGATGCTTACAGAGTTGGAAGAAAAGCTTTGGGATACTGAGGACCCAGAGGAATTCCTTTTTAAATCTATTGTAGAAGCGACGAATAATCGATTATTACTACGAATATGGGTCGTCATATATGAATATGTTAAGTTTATTTATGAGGAACAGACTCATGTAATAAACAAAGAAGGCTTTGAAGAGTTAGTAACTGGACTACGTGAAAAAGATGTGGCAAGAGCTCTATCTGCCTATGAAAAAATAAAATTGTAGAGGATGTTCAAAAATTCCGGTGAAAATGACACGTCTAATTTCTGCGTAAACTGCTCCAAGTACATTGTGAATAACCTGGTTATACACTTGCGTCTATTAGATTATTCAAGATGTCAATGCCTCAGCGCAAGGCTGCAAAGGAGTTAACTCAAGCAGTTGCCTCGCTCCGGTACTCAAAGTTGCGCCGCCTTGAAATTTCGACGCACAGGCTGTGCTAGTGTCGACAAGACATGAGGCCGTGGCGTTCTTGTCGACGTGGTCCTTTTCATCCTTCTTTTTGAACACTCTCATTTGTAGGAATTTGTCGTGTTTTTGTTGACATATTCCTACAAAAAATAAAGAAGACATTCAGTAAAGTATAAGTACATGCTTTTTTGGCAACGAAGGAAGATATAAGATTTTCCTTTTTTTCGTTACACAACTTTTTGTCTTAATATAAGCAGATAAACTAAGTCGAAAAAGCTATTCTATTGAAAGTGTGAGGAGGTTCCTTTTTGCTAAAAGACTTTTTTGTAAAAAAGAAAAAATATGCTTCAATTCCTTCGGAACAAGCTAGACAAGATGTTCCAGAGGGTATTATGAGCAAATGTCCAAATTGTAAAAAAATAATGTACACGAAAGAATTAATGAAAAACGATAAAATTTGTATGAACTGTGACTATCACTATCAAATGACTGCTTATGAAAGAATCGATAGCTTACTTGATGAAGGATCTTTTATCGAACTTGATAAAGAAATGGTTTCTGAAAATCCGCTAGACTTTCCTGATTATCTTGGAAAACTGAAAAAGGACCAAGATAAGACAGGTATTAATGAAGCCGTGGTAACCGGTGAAGGTACTATTGAAGGAAATCGTATCGTTTTGGCAATCATGGATTCAAGCTTCCGTATGGGAAGTATGGGTTCTGTTGTTGGTGAGAAGATTACTAGGGCAGTTGAAAAGGCGATGGAATTGAAGGTTCCATTTCTTATTTTCACAGCTTCTGGCGGTGCAAGAATGCAAGAAGGTGTTCTAAGCCTAATGCAAATGGCTAAAACAAGTTCCGCATTAAAACTATTTAGTGATCAAGGTGGCCTCATTGTTTCAGTCATGACACACCCAACAACGGGTGGTGTATCTGCAAGCTTTGCATCATTAGGTGATTTTAATTTCGCAGAACCTGGTGCCTTAATTGGATTTGCAGGTAGAAGAATCATTGAACAAACAATTCGCGAAGAACTCCCAGAAGACTTCCAAACAGCTGAGTTCTTATTAAAACATGGTCAACTGGATGCTGTTATTCATCGTCAGGATTTAAAAGATACATTAGCAAATATTGTTGATATTCATATGAACGGGGGTGCGGTTAATTGGTAGGTGAACTAGAGTTTGAGAAACCAGTTGTAGAATTAAAGAAAAAGATTACTGAGTTAAAAGAATTTACAAGCGATTCGAATATGGATCTAACAGATGAAATCTCAAAACTAGAAACAAGACTTCAAAAACTGGAGAATGAAATTTATAGTCATTTAAAACCATGGGACCGCGTTCAAATTGCCCGTCATCCAGAAAGACCGACTACCCTTGATTATATTGAACGCATTTTCACAAATTTTTTCGAGTGTCATGGTGACCGTTACTATGGCGATGATGCTGCTATAGTAGGTGGTATTGCCAAGTACCACGGTTTACCTGTAACTGTAATTGGACACCAGCGAGGTAAAGATACAAAGGAAAATATTAGAAGGAATTTTGGAATGCCACACCCAGAAGGATATCGTAAAGCACTACGTTTAATGAAGCAGGCTGAAAAATTTGGTCGTCCAATCATATGTTTCATTGATACGAAGGGCGCATATCCAGGCAAAGCAGCCGAAGAACGTGGTCAAAGTGAAGCTATTGCAAAAAATATTTTTGAAATGGCAGGCTTAACGGTTCCTGTTATATGTATTGTAATTGGTGAAGGTGGAAGTGGTGGAGCACTAGCATTAGGTGTAGGAAATCAAATTCATATGCTCGAAAACTCAACCTATTCGGTTATTTCTCCTGAGGGTGCTGCTGCACTACTTTGGAAAGATGCAGGACTTGCTAAAAAAGCTGCAGAGTCTATGAAAATAACAGCGCCAGACTTAAAAGAACTAGGGGTTGTAGATGAAATCATCCCGGAAGTAAGAGGTGGAGCTCATAAGGATGTTGCAGAACAAGCAGCTTCCATCGATACCGTTCTCTTACAATCATTAAAAGAATTACGCAAATTAAACAAAGATGAGTTAGTTCAGCAACGCTATCAAAAATATAAAAAGATAGGCCAATTTACAATAGCTGAAGAAGAGTTTATCGGAGTTCAGTAATAAAGTGGACGTGCATCTAACGAAATGTTTAGGGCACGTTTTACTTTGTTTCCGCATAATTAGAAAACGATTGAATAAATCGAAATTCTTCGAAATCGGAAAGTGATATTCAACTGATTTTAAAATATACACAGTATTCAAAATTCCCCCTACATAGTATTCTATTTAATTCTCGATTTTTCTACACAATTTCACAATTTTTTCTGTATTTATTACATTATCTTAGTTGTTTTACTTATATATTAGTGTTATTTTATACATATTGCACAAAATAGTAAAAGCGAATAATCACAATTCGTGATTTATGATTATTTTTAGATTATTTTTTACATAGAGGTGGAAAAATGAAGAGAATAGGTGTTTTAACTAGTGGTGGGGATTCACCAGGAATGAATGCTGCGATTCGTGCTGTTGTACGTAAAGCAATCTATCACGACGTTGAAGTATATGGAGTTTATCAAGGATATTCTGGACTAATAAGTGGACAGATAAAACAATTAGAGATTGGATCTGTTGGAGATATCATTCATCGCGGTGGTACAATGCTTTATACTGCTCGATGTGAGGAATTCAAAACAGAAGAAGGTCGTAAAAAAGGTATTGAGCAATTAAAAAAGCTAGGAATAGAAGGCTTAGTTGTTATCGGTGGTGACGGCTCTTACCGTGGTGCCCAAAAACTAACTGAACTTGGTTTCCCTTGCGTTGGTGTTCCAGGTACAATTGACAATGATATCCCAGGTACTGATTTTACGATTGGTTTTGATACAGCGCTAAATACAGTAATTGATGCTATAGATAAAATAAGAGATACAGCAACTTCACATGAGCGTACATATGTAATTGAAGTTATGGGTAGACATGCTGGTGACCTTGCATTATGGGCGGGATTAGCTGGTGGTGCTGAAACAATCATTATTCCAGAAGCAGATCACGACATGGATGAAGTTATCGCTAAGCTTAACCGTGGCCATGAACGTGGGAAGAAGCATAGTATTATTGTCGTAGCTGAGGGTGTAGGTAGTGGTGTTGAAATTGGTAATAAGATTCAAGAAGCTACAAACTTTGAAACTAGAGTGAGTGTCCTTGGACATATTCAGCGTGGTGGTTCTCCAACTGCATCAGACAGAGTATTGGCAAGTCGTCTAGGTGCAAAGGCTGTTGAATTGTTGCTTGAAGGAAAAGGTGGACGAGCTGTGGGGATTCAACAAAACAATTTAGTTGACCATGATATTATGGAAATTTTAGACCGTAAACATACAGTTGATAAGAAGATGTATGACCTATCCCAAGAGCTATCCATTTAAAATACATTTGAGTAAAATTCTTATAGAAGTGTTGCTAATCGCTGATATAAAGCGATTATAGAGGAGGAAAATGTAATGAGAAAAACAAAAATAGTTTGTACAATAGGACCTGCCAGTGAAAGTATTGAAAAACTTGTTGCTTTAGCGAATGCAGGAATGAATGTAGCTAGACTTAATTTTTCGCATGGTGACTTTGAAGAGCATGGCGCACGTATTAAAAACATTCGTGAAGCTGCCAAAATCACTGGCAAAAACATTGCGATCCTACTAGATACTAAAGGACCAGAAATTCGCACTAATACAATGGAAAATGGTGCGATTGAATTAGTTGAAGGTTCAACTATTACTCTTTCAATGGAAGAAGTTGTCGGTACACCGGAAAAATTCTCAATTACATATCCGGGCTTAATTGAAGACGTTCATCCTGGCTCCAGAATTCTATTAGATGATGGATTAATCGGATTAGAAGTATTAGAAATTAATCAACAAAAGCGTGAGATTCTAACAAAAGTATTAAATAGTGGAACATTAAAAAATAAAAAAGGTGTTAACGTACCTGGGGTTCGTGTAAATTTACCTGGTATCACTGAAAAAGACGCAAAAGATATCATATTCGGTATCCAACAAGATGTCGATTATATTGCTGCTTCTTTCGTTCGTCGTGCTTCTGACGTATTAGAAATCAGAGAATTGCTTGAAGAAAATAATGGGGAAGCTATACAAATTATTCCTAAAATTGAAAACCAAGAGGGTGTAGATAACATCGATGAGATACTTGAAGTATCTGATGGATTAATGGTTGCACGTGGTGACTTAGGTGTTGAAATTCCTGCTGAAGAAGTACCACTAGTGCAAAAGACATTAATTAAGAAATGTAATGCCCTTGGAAAACCAGTTATTACAGCGACACAAATGTTAGACTCTATGCAACGAAATCCTAGACCGACTCGTGCAGAAGCAAGTGACGTTGCGAACGCTATTTTTGATGGTACAGATGCGATTATGCTTTCAGGTGAAACTGCTGCAGGTTCATACCCAGTTGAGGCAGTACAAACGATGCATAATATTGCGTCTCGTGCAGAAAGTGCTTTAGTACATCGTGAAATTTTATCACAACGAAGTAAAATCTCAGGAATCACAATTACAGATGCAATTGGACAATCAGTTGCCCATACAGCGCTTAATTTGGACGTATCTGCAATCGTGACGCCTACAGAAAGTGGTCATACTGCAAGAATGATTTCAAAATATCGTCCGAAGGCTCCGATCATTGCCGTTACTTCCAACGAATCAACAACTAGAAAGCTTTCTCTTGTTTGGGGTGTGTACCCGCAAACAGGTAATGTAGCTAAATCAACAGATGAAATGCTTGACAACTCAGTTGAAAGTGCATTAAATACTGGAATTATTAAACCTGGGGATTTGGTAGTGATAACTGCAGGTGTACCAGTTGGTGAGTGCGGAACTACAAACATTATGAAGATTCATGTTGTTGGTAATACCCTTGCAAATGGACAAGGTATTGGAAGAAAATCTGCTTTTGGTAAAGTAGTTGTAGCAAACACTCCTGAGGAAGCAGAAGCAAAAATGTATGACGGTGCAGTTCTAGTCACAACTGCAACAGATCGTGATTTGGTAAAATACGTGGAACAGGCATCTGCTTTGATTACGGAAGAAGGCGGTCTTACTAGCCATGCAGCTGTAGTAGGATTAAGTATCGGAATTCCTGTGATTGTTGGTGTAGAAAATGCAACAACACTTTTAAAAGATGGACAAGATATTACTGTTGATTCATCTCGTGGAGTGATATACGAAGGACATGCAAATGTTTTATAAAAAGGAGAAGGGAAACCTTCTCTTTTTTTGATGTCTAGTTCCTGCGCTTAGCCCCTCGATGTCACAAGTCAATCCAAAAGGTCAAAGAGCAACCATACAGTTGGATTGAATTGTACTTGTCGTACATGCATAGGACTTGGTAATAGTTAGTCGATGTTTCTCTTCAAATCCGCATGCAGTTTTCTTTAGGTTTTACTACTCATATTTGTAAAGGAAACGTATAATATAAGAAAAGCCTTCATCTAAGGAGGACAATATGAGAATTTTACTAGCATTGATTATTATCGTACCGGCATTAGAAATAAGTGTCCTTATATTCTCAGGTAAAACACTTGGAATTCCAATTACTCTGTTGTTGATTGTTCTTACGGGTGTAATGGGGGCGTGGTTAGCGAAAAAACAAGGAATTGATACACTTCACCGCGCTCAACAGCAAATGAATTATGGACAGGTCCCTGGTGAAGCCATTATGGATGGAATTTGCATCTTGATCGGGGCAGTATTGCTTTTAAGTCCTGGTTATATTTCTGATCTTACTGGTTTTTTCTTACTTATTCCTGCAACTAGAAATCTGATAAAACCGATTATTGCTAACTGGATAAGACGAAGAATGGAGAGAGGTAATTTCACAGTTATTCGTCGTTGGTAAAAAAATAAAGCCATTGCGAAGCAATGGCTTTATTTATGTTTCTTTTCCAATAATAAATCCCCATACATCTCGAAATACACCTGTAGTATATAAAGTTCTAATGATTACTAACGTGACGGGTCCAATAATTAACCCAACGAATCCAAATAATTGAAATCCAACGAACAGTGATATTAATGTTGCCAATGGATCTAATCCAATACTAGAAGAGATAACCTTAGGCTCCATTACCTGGCGTTGTACAATTACAACAAGGTATAATATACCAAGCCCTATTGCAAATGCTAGATTCCCACTGAAAGCCGAATAAATTATCCATGGTACGAACACAAGTCCAGTTCCCAAATACGGAAGTAGATCAACGATTCCAATTAATAACGCAATTGTGATTGCATAGTCAACTCGTAATATTAACAGGCCAACTAATACGATCCCTGCTGTGATGGAAATCAATGTTGCTTGTGCTTTGATAAAACCAAATAATGCTTTTTTCAATTCAATAAATACGGACTTACCACTTGTACGAGCTTTTGTTGGAATAAATCTTCGGCCCATAATCACAAACTTATTCCAGTCTTTACTAATAAAAAATGTGGCTAATAGAGAGAAAACAATCACTGTTGCTGCATTTGGTAGCCATCCGAGGAACTTTGGAATATTTTCTAAAAACGCTTTAACAAATTCTCCAACATTTGTCGCAATAGTTGTACCAACATTTGTGACATTATCCATAATCGTTTGTTGTTGGCCTTGGTCCAAATTATCAAACATACTCGTTATTCTTTCATAGAAAGGAATAATCTGACCAACTATTAAATTTTCGAAATAAACAACTAGGTTTTCAAAATGCTGTGGTACTTCTTTTGCTAAATAGTTTGCACCTGAGATAATCTCTGCTATTAATAATGTAAGTAAACCTGTTACAATGCCAAATACAAGCAAAATCCCTATAAATACCGATAACCCACGTGGTATCCTGGCTTTACGCTCCAAAAAATTGACAAGTGGATTAATAAGGAATGCAATGAATAAGGCAAAAATAAACGGATATGTAAGTCTAAATAGAAAATAGAACAAGATGAAACCTATCACAATTAATGCAACAACCAATAAAAATCGAAGAAAACCATACACATAATTAATGTTCAAACTTTTTCCTCCCTAGGAATTTCTTGCATATTTTTATTTTACAATCTCTTTGATTACTTTAAAAGTATTACGAAGAAATGAAATATAAAGTTTCCAATTATGGAGAAAAAATTTTATTTATGATATCATACGTTATGAGCAAGTGAAAAATTTAAAGTGCAAAATACAAAATAAGCCATATTAAATGATTTCAAATCTAGTAAACGGCTCTGTTAACTGGAAAAATCAAAACTATTCGTAAAAATGTTTTTGTGTAATAATAATTTATTAGGGGAAATTTGTCGCTTTTGATTCACAAAAGTCTGATTATTTATTATAATAGAGTCAAGGTTATTTATTTCCTACATATTTATTGATTCGCTTTCACTTGCATAAACAACTTTTATTGTCACGATCAATATTATATTGATATTTGTGACGATGAGCGTTTTTTCAAAAATGAAAGCATTTACTTCACTAGATTACAATGTTGAAAGCATAAATAACGATGTGATAATGTGTTTTGTTTTTGAGCGTGCGCTCAATTTACCTTATAAAATGATTAGGGGAATAAAAAAAAGGAGAGGGTCATATGACAGCAACAAAGGGGCTTGAAGGAATTGTAGCTACAACATCTTCTGTCAGTTCAATTATTGATGACACTTTAACGTATGCAGGATTCAATATTGATGATTTAGCTGAAAATGCTAGTTTTGAAGAAGTTATCTACCTATTATGGCATCGCAAACTTCCAAATAAAGAGGAGTTAGCTGAATTAAAACAGCAACTTGCTGAAAATGCGAGTTTACCTCAAGAATTAATCAATCATTTCAAAACTTACCCAATTGATAAGGTTCATCCAATGGGGGCACTTCGCTCAGCTGTTTCACTATTAGGACTATATGATGAAGAAGCAGATGTAATGGAACCAGAAGCTAATTATCAAAAGGCAATCCGCCTACAAGCAAAATTACCTACAATTGTTACCGCTTTTTCTCGTGTTCGTAAAGGATTAGAGCCAGTTGCTCCACGCACAGATCTAAGCTTCGCAGCAAACTTCTTATATATGCTTAGCGGGCAAGAACCAAGCGAAATTGCAGTAGAGGCATTCAATAAAGCATTAGTACTTCATGCTGACCATGAACTCAATGCATCTACATTTACAGCACGTGTTTGTGTTGCAACTCTATCTGATGTTTATTCAGGTATTACTGCTGCAATTGGAGCTTTAAAGGGTCCGCTTCACGGTGGAGCTAATGAAGCTGTAATGAAGATGCTTACTGAAATTGGTGAAGTTGAAAATGTAGAGAATTATATTAATACAAAATTAGCTAACAAAGAAAAAATCATGGGGTTTGGTCATAGAGTGTACCGTAAAGGCGACCCACGTGCAAAGCACTTAAAGGCAATGTCTCAAAAGTTAACAGCGATTACTGGCGAACCAAAATGGTATGAGATGTCAACAAAGATTGAAGAAATTGTTACAAGTGCAAAACCTTTACCACCAAATGTTGACTTCTATTCAGCATCTGTATACCATAGCTTAGGTATTGATCATGATTTATTTACTCCAATCTTTGCAGTAAGTCGTGTTTCTGGATGGTTAGCTCATATTCTAGAGCAATATGATAACAACCGTTTAATCCGTCCACGTGCTGAATATACTGGTCCAGGAATGCAGACATACGTTCCGATGGAACAAAGAGGTTAATAAATCTAACAATATATATATTAATAGGTTGAAGTATTTCAGGGGAATTTTTTCCCCGAAATACTTCTTAAGAACTTTAGGAGGTAATACTAGTGGCAGGAGAAAAAATTACAGTATCAAATGGTGTACTTAACGTACCAAACAATCCAATTATTCCTTTTATTGAAGGTGATGGAACTGGTCCAGATATTTGGGCAGCAGCGTCACGTGTATTAGAAGCAGCTGTTGAAAAAGCATACAACGGCGAAAAATCAATTGTTTGGAAAGAAGTATTAGCAGGGGAAAAAGCTTTTAACCAAACTGGTGAATGGTTACCAGAAGAAACATTAGATCTTATTCGTGAGTACATAATTGCGATTAAAGGACCTCTTACTACACCAGTTGGTGGCGGTATTCGTTCATTAAACGTTGCATTACGTCAAGAATTAGATCTATTTACTTGTCTTCGCCCAGTACGTTATTTTACAGGTGTACCTTCACCAGTTAAGCGTCCAGAAGACACAGATATGGTTATCTTCCGTGAAAATACAGAAGATATTTACGCTGGAATCGAATATGCACAAGGTTCTGAAGGAGTTCAAAAGCTTATCAACTTCCTACAAAATGAACTAGGTGTAAATAAAATCCGTTTCCCAGAAACTTCTGGTATCGGTATCAAGCCAGTTTCTGAAGAAGGAACAAAGCGTCTAGTTCGTGCTGCTATCAACTACGCTATTGAACAAGGCCGTAAATCTGTAACACTTGTTCATAAAGGTAATATCATGAAGTTTACAGAAGGAGCTTTCAAAAATTGGGGCTATGAACTAGCTGAACAAGAGTTTGGCGATAAAGTATTCACTTGGGCTCAATATGACCGCATCGTTGAAGAAGAAGGTAAAGATGCTGCAAATAAAGCACAATCTGATGCTGAGGCTGCAGGTAAGATCATTGTAAAAGATTCAATCGCTGATATCTTCTTACAACAAATCCTAACTCGTCCGCGTGAGTTCGATGTTGTTGCTACAATGAACTTAAATGGTGACTACATTTCTGATGCTCTAGCTGCACAAGTTGGTGGTATCGGAATCGCACCAGGAGCAAATATTAACTATGAAACTGGCCATGCAATTTTCGAAGCAACACACGGAACTGCACCAAAATATGCTGGTTTAGATAAAGTTAACCCTTCTTCTGTACTATTATCAGGTGTATTAATGCTTGAACACCTTGGTTGGAATGAAGCAGCAACTCTAATTATGAATTCAATGGAAAAAACAATTGAATCTAAGGTTGTAACATATGACTTCGCTCGTCTAATGGAAGGCGCTACAGAAGTAAAATGTTCAGAGTTCGCTAATGAACTAATCAAAAACTTAGGCTAATCATAGAACAAGTAACTACCCTAATAGTGTGGAGTTCAAAAAGGAGGATGAAGAGGCGGAGAATTTCAAGGCGAAGCAAGCTCCCGAGCAGTTAATACGTGAGGAACGCTAAACAAGCCAACAGAGAAATTCGATGCGTCATATTCACTGCACTTTTTGAACATCCTCTTAGGGTAGTTATTTGTATATGTGAATAGGGAGGATTTAAAATGAGTCAATTTAAACGAAAAAAAGTCTCTGTAATTGGTAGTGGTTTTACTGGTGCAACAACCGCTTTCTTACTTGCGCAAAAGGAATTAGGAGATGTCGTTTTAGTTGATATCCCACAAATGGAAAATCCCACAAAAGGGAAAGCTCTCGATATGTTGGAAGCTAGTCCTGTCCAAGGGTTTGATGCAAATATTACTGGCACTGCAAATTACGAGGATACAGCAGATTCAGATATCGTTGTGATTACAGCGGGAATTGCTCGGAAACCTGGTATGAGCCGTGATGACCTAGTTCAAACAAATCAAAAAATCATGAAAAGTGTCGCTCAGGAAATTGCAAAACATTCTCCAAATAGCTATATCATTGTCTTAACAAACCCAGTTGACGCTATGACTTATACTGTGTTTAAGGAATCAGGATTTCCAAAAAATCGTGTCATAGGGCAATCAGGCGTACTTGACACTGCAAGATTCCGTACATTCATTGCCCAAGAACTAAATTTATCTGTAAAAGATATCACTGGTTTTGTCCTTGGTGGTCATGGTGACGACATGGTTCCACTTGTTCGTTACTCCTATGCAGGAGGAATCCCACTAGAAACTTTAATTTCAAAAGATCGTTTAGATGCTATCGTTGAACGTACACGTAAAGGTGGCGGTGAAATTGTCAACCTTCTCGGCAACGGAAGTGCTTATTATGCACCGGCGGCTTCCTTGGTGGAAATGGTTGAAGCCATCTTAAAAGACCAACGACGTGTCCTCCCAGCCATTGCATATCTTGAAGGTGAATATGGATTCAGCGGAATTTACCTTGGGGTCCCTACTATTTTAGGTGCAAATGGTATTGAGAAAATCATTGAGCTAGACCTTACAGAACAAGAAAAAGCTGAACTTGCCAAATCCGCTGATTCTGTTAAAAATGTAATGAATATCCTAGTCTAATAATGAGTTAACGAAAAAAATTCGGGGTTAACCCCCGAATTTTTTGTACATATTCTATTTAATTTCTATGGAGGTGTAACCTTTTTCATGCTATTAGGGAAAAAGCGAAAACTAGGTAGAAAGATTGAGGAAATGTCAGTTGGTGAAAAGCTATCACTAACTGAAAAAATCGAAGATAAAGATCTGCTTTTATACTTAGGTTTGACGAATGATGCGAATCCGCTTTATATTCAACATGATTATGCATCCCAAACTCCATTTAAGAAACCGATTGTTCCAACTGTCATGCTGACTGGAATTATCACAGCTGCGATTTCGAAGTATTTACCAGGGCCAGGAAGTCATATTCTCAAACAGGAAATTGAATTTTTGCAGCCACTTTATCACTATGCAACTATACAATTTTTATTTGAAGTATCCAAAATTAATATTCACGACCATACTGTCGAAATAGCAGTAACGGCATTTGACGAAGATGAATCATTGGCAATTGAAGGAAGACTTTTAGTCTGTCCTCCACACCGAATAACGCCAATGGACGGAAAAATATTAGAGAACTTTTAGAGAGCTTAGCCTCTCTTTTTTTTGTTTTCGTGGTAAGTATCGAAATGTTAATCTATAATAATCTTATATAGAGATAGAAAAATGATGGGGTTTATCTTTTTTTATGGAGGAAAACAATGAAGAATAAAGTATTGGTTGTGGAAGATGAACAGTCAATCATTACATTACTTCAGTATAACCTACAACAGGCGGGATACGAGGTTATTACTGCAATGGACGGAGAAGAAGGATTAGAAAAAGCCTTAGCGGAAAAACCGCAAATTATTGTCCTTGACTTAATGCTGCCCAAGATAGATGGGATCGAAGTATGTAAGCAGCTTCGTTTAAATAAAGTAGATATCCCAATCTTAATGCTGACCGCGAAGGATGACGAATTTGATAAGGTATTAGGTTTAGAGCTTGGAGCAGATGACTATATGACTAAACCATTTAGCCCAAGAGAAGTTGTGGCACGTGTTAAAGCAATACTAAGGAGAACAAGTAAAAACATTGTCAAAAGCCAAGATGATACTTCAGCTCCGCAAATCACAATAGGACCACTACGTATTTTACCAGAAAATTTTGAGGCTTATTTTAACGAAGAAGCGCTTGATTTAACACCTAAGGAATTTGAACTTCTTGCCTATTTGGCAAAGAATAAGGGGCGAGTACTAACACGAGACCAACTCCTGAGTGCGGTTTGGAATTATGATTTTGCTGGTGACACAAGAATTGTAGATGTTCATATAAGTCATTTACGTGAGAAAATTGAAAAAGAATCTAAAAAGCCAAATATTATTAAAACAGTTAGGGGATTAGGCTATAAGCTCGAGGAGCCTAAAATTTATGAATAAGTTTCACTCGAGGCTTCTAACTGCGATTATCTTTTTAATCATTATTGTTTTTCTTTGTATGGGTTTTATGCTGGGGCAATTTATTAGTAGTCTTATCACGAATAATGCAATGCATGGAACCTCAATCGAAGAAACAGTTAAGCAGGTCTGGATTGCTCTGGCAATTTGCCTAGGTATCGCATTAATTATTATTCTTTCACTTATTGTAAGAATCACGACTACCTATACAAAACCGATTGATTCAGCAACAGAAGCGGTCAAAGAATTGGCCAAAGGAGATTATCGTGCTAGAACATATGAAGACGAGGTAAGTACAGCTGGATTACTAGGCAAGTCCATTAATATCGTTGCTAGAAATATTGAAGAAATGACAAAATCCTATGAAATGCAGCATGACCGATTACATACCCTGATTGAAAATATGGGGAGCGGCTTATTATTTATCGATAGTAAAGGATATATAAGCATTGTTAATCGCTCAACAAATGAGATCTTCAAGGTTGATCAAGATGATTTATTGGGTCAACTTTATTATGAAGCGCTTACCCACAAAGAAATTGTAAAGCTAGTCGAAGAGATTTTTATGACCGAACAAAAATTACGAAGACAAGTCCACCTCATAATTGGAAATGAACAAAAGGACTTTGAAGTATACGCTGCACCCGTTTTAGGAGCGAAGGTAGAATGGAAGGGAGTTGTTCTTGTATTTCACGATATATCAAACCTGAAAAGGCTTGAACAGATGCGGAAGGATTTTGTTGCAAATGTATCCCATGAGCTTCGTACACCTATTACATCTATAAAAGGATTTTCGGAAACTTTACTGGACGGTGCTATGAATGACAGGAATGTCTTAAAACAATTTTTAACCATTATCCTTGAAGAAAGTCATCGTCTCCAATTACTCATTCAAGATTTATTGGATTTATCGAAAATAGAGAACAAAGGTTTTTCACTTAATCTTTCACAGGTTAATGTGAAAGAGCTCTTAGAAAATAGTATACAGATGCTTAAATCCAAAGCAGTAGAAAGAGAGATCCAATTAGAGCTTACACTAGATGATGAATCAACAGTGATCGATGGAGATATGGATCGGTTGAAGCAGGTCTTCATCAATGTGATTAATAATGGTTTGTCCTACTCTCCGGATGGAGCTAAGGTTGAGGTAAAAGCAACAAACATTAGTGATTATGTTCAAATTCAAATTATTGATACGGGGATTGGAATAGAAGAAAAAGAACTTCCGCGTATTTTTGAGAGATTTTATCGCGTCGATAAAGCAAGGAGCCGAAATTCTGGAGGAACAGGTTTAGGTCTTGCAATTGTTAAGCATATTATTGAGGCACATGAAGGGGCTGTACAAGTAAGCAGTAAAGTAGGGGAAGGAACGACTTTTACATTTCGCTTAAAGAAGAAAATATAATGTATAGGAAGTCCTAATTTACAAAATGTTTACACTGGAAAAACATTCTCTTAATATACAAACCGTATGATGTATATGAGAACCCCTTCATTCAGAAGGCCAAACTTTTTTGACAAGGACGTAATATCCTTGTCATTTTTTTTACTTTATTCAGTAAATGACTGAATAAAGTAAAAAAGCCCCGGGCGGATGCCACAGATCTTCAAAGGTAACTTTTCGAGCAGTAGGATCAAAGACTAAAAACGCCACCTCCTGTGGCAACGTCTTTATGACCCACTTCCTGTGGGCCTAAAATCTGGGCGCAAATACGCCAAGGCGTATTTTGATAAATTTTGAAACCTTTTTACATGATATTCGTATAAAACAATGTAGCAATAAATTGAGGGGGGAAAGCATGGTTAGTTTAAAACGAATATATACGATTGTTGGACTAAGTGTGCTCGTTTTGATTTTAGGTGTCGTTGGTTTTACATCATGGTACACTGTTGATGAGTCAGAGCAAGCAATTATATTAACCTTTGGGAAAGCAGATGAAGGAATTACAGAACCAGGACTTCATTTTAAAATGCCATGGCCAATTCAAGATGTAGAGAAACTGCCTAAAACAACATTTAGTTTACAATTTGGCTATGATCAGAAGAATGGCGAAATCACTGACGTGCCAAAGGATACAAAAATGATCACCGGTGACGAAAATATTGTTTTAGCAGATATGGTTGTTCAATGGCAAATTACAGATCCATCAAAATTCCTATTTAATTCTGAGGATCCTGAGCAAATCCTATATAATTCTACTTCTGCTTCTTTAAGAAGTATTATCGGAAGTTCAAAAATTGATGATGCATTAACTTCTGGTAAGGCGAAAATTGAAGCTGAAGTAAGAGATTTATTAGCAGATCTTTTAGTGAAATATGATATTGGAATTTCAGTAACAGCTGTTAAATTACAGGATGTTGAATTACCAAACGATGAAGTTCGTAAGGCATTTACGAATGTAACAGATGCTCGTGAAACAAGAAATACAAAAGTAAACGAAGCAAATAAATACCGTAACCAAAAAATGAATGAAGCAAAAGGTGAGGAAAAAGCTCTTATTTCTAGAGCTAATGGGGATAAAGCAGCACGTATCGAAATTGCTCGAGGGGATGTTGCCACATTTAATGCTTTATATAACGAATATGTGAAAAATCCAGAGATTACTAGAAAACGTCTAGTTCTTGAAACATTAGATGAAGTATTACCACATACAGAGATTTACATTATGAAGGATGATGGCAATACAATGAAGTACTTGCCAATTCGACAAGCTGGAAGCCAAACGCAGGTTCCTCCTGTAGAAACAGAAGGGAGTGGTAACCAATGAGTGAAAACGTTGTGGATTTAAACGAAAAAAAGGGTTCCAATAATTTTAGCAAATATACAAAGGGTGGAATTGGCATCCTAATAGCTATCATCTTACTTGGAATCGTAATAATAAATATTTTCATTGTAAGAGAAGGAGAATACAAAGTTGTTCGCCAATTTGGTGAAGTTGTCCGAATTATAGAAACACCTGGACTTTCCTATAAAATTCCATTTATCCAGTCTGTTGAGACATTACCAAAATATCAAATGATTTATGATGTTGAAGAGGCTGAAATCAATACGAAAGATAAAAAGCGAATGATGATTGATAATTACGCTATTTGGCGTATTGAAGATCCAAAACAAATGATTTCTACAACAAGAACGGTTGTGAATGCCGAAGCAAAACTCGATGAATTCGTTTATTCTGCCATTCGAACAGAGCTAGGTCAATTGAATTATGATGAAATCATTAATGATGAGAAATCAGAACGTGGTAGCCTTAATGACCGGATTACGGAAATTGTAAATAAAAACCTTGAGGAAGATAAATATGGAATTGTTGTAACAGATATTCGGATGAAGCGTACAGATCTTCCAGCCGAAAACGAACAATCCGTATATACTAGAATGATTTCTGAGCGTCAATCAACAGCACAAAATTATCTCTCTGAAGGAGATGCTGAGAAAAACAAAATCGAAGCTGAAACTGACAGGGAAGTAAAAGAAATTATTGCAAAAGCGCAGGCAGAAGCAGAAATTATTCGAAGCCAAGGGGAAGGAGAAGCGGCTCGTATATACAATGAGGCTTTCTCAAAGGACCCGGAATTCTATAACCTATTCCGTACATTAGAATCTTATAAGACTACAATTGATGGAGAAACAGTAATCATTTTACCAGCGGACTCTCCATATGCGAGATTGTTAATGGGATATACTGAATAACAATTAATTAGGTAGCCGTTATTTTTCATTCTGTTCATGACATGATAAAATGAACAGTAGGAAATAACGGCTATTTTTAATGATTTAAGGGATGTGTGCATGGAAGGTCCGAATGCCGTAATAGAAGGGAAGGATTTTTCTTGGATAAAAAGATTGTCTTAGTGGATGGAAATAGTATCGCATATCGTGCATTTTTTGCTCTACCACTTCTTAATAATGATAAAGGTGTACATACCAATGCCATTTATGGCTTTACTATGATTTTAAATCGAATTTTAGAACAGGAGAAACCGACACATATATTAGTAGCCTTTGATGCAGGCAAAACAACTTTTAGACATAGTACTTTTAGCGAATATAAAGGTGGCAGACAAAAAACTCCTCCTGAGCTTTCGGAACAGTTTCCATTTTTACGCGAATTGCTAGATGCATACAAGATTGCCAGATATGAGTTAGAAAACTATGAAGCCGATGATATAATCGGAACTTTATCTCTTCAAGCTGAAAAAGAAGGCTTTGAGGTTAAAGTTATCACAGGTGATAAAGACTTAACACAGTTAGCCTCAGAGCATATTACAGTAGATATAACGAAAAAAGGGATCACAGATGTAGATTCTTACACTCCTGAGTTTATTAAAGAGAAGTATGGGATTACACCTGAACGAATAATTGACATGAAAGGGCTAATGGGAGATAACTCTGATAACATTCCAGGTGTTCCTGGTGTCGGTGAAAAAACAGCCCTAAAATTATTGCAGGAGTTCAAAACATTAGAAGAATTATTAGACTCAATCGATAAGGTGAGCGGGAAGAAGCTAAAAGAAAAACTTGAGGAAAATAAAGACCAAGCGATCATGAGTAAGCAGCTTGCGACTATCTATCGTGAAGCCCCAATTGAAATTGGAATTCCTGAGCTGGAATACAACGGCTATGATGCAGAAAAAGTCACAAAACTATTCAAAGAGCTTGGATTTAATTCCTTACTTGATAAAGTAGAGGGTAGCGAGCCAGATGAGGACAAGCCTTTAGAAAAGATTTCCTATTCAATCGTCGATGAAATTACAGAAGATGTGCTAACAGCTGAATCTTCATTAATCGTGGAGGTGCTTGATGAAAGTTATCATAAGGCAGACGTCCAAGGATTTTCAATTTCAAACGAGAATGGAAATTATTATATTCCAACAATGCTAGCTCTCGAGTCAGAGGCTTTTCAACAGTGGGCAAACGATAAAGAGAAAAAGAAAATCGTTTTTGATGCAAAAAAATCAATTGTGGCTTTGAGATGGAAGGGTATTAATCTACAAGGAATTGACTTTGATTGTTTAATTGCATCTTATATTTTAAATCCGTCTGAATCAACTGAAGATGTTGCGGCTGTGGCAAAATTAAAGGGAATAACAGATGTAAAATCCGATGAAGCAGTGTACGGAAAAGGAGCCAAACAAAGCATTCCTAACGAAGAAATTCTTTCTGAACACTTAGTGAGAAAAGCAGTTAGCCTTAAAAAATTAAAAGATTTATTCTTGCACGAACTTCAAGAAAATGAACAGTATGAGCTTTTTACTGATTTGGAAATGCCATTATCCCTAATCCTTGCAGACATGGAATCGATAGGGATAAAGGTCGATGTAGAACGTCTAAAAGGAATGGGAGAAGAGTTAAAGGAACACCTTCAGGAGCTAGAACAAAAAATTTATGAACTCGCTGGTGAGGAGTTTAATATTAATTCCCCTAAGCAGCTAGGTGTCATTCTCTTTGAAAAGCTTCAACTAACTGTGTACAAGAAAACAAAAACGGGGTATTCCACTTCTGCTGATATCCTTGAGAAACTGTCTAAAGAACATGAAATTATTGAATATATCTTGCATTATCGTCAAATAGGTAAGCTTCAATCAACTTATATTGAAGGCTTATTAAAAGTTGTGCATGAAGATACTTGTAAGGTTCATACTCGTTTCCAGCAAGCTTTAACGCAAACAGGAAGACTAAGTTCAACAGACCCGAACCTACAGAACATTCCAATTCGCTTGGAAGAAGGAAGAAAGATCAGACAAGCTTTCGTCCCTTCAAAAAAGGATTGGTTTATATTTGCCGCTGACTATTCCCAAATTGAATTAAGGGTATTAGCGCATATAGCTAATGATGAAAATCTGATTAGTGCCTTTACGAATGATCTTGACGTTCATACAAAGACCGCCATGGATGTGTTCCATGTAACAGAAGATGAAGTAACCTCCAATATGCGTCGTCAGGCAAAGGCTGTAAACTTCGGGATTGTGTACGGTATTAGTGATTTCGGATTGTCTCAGAATCTTGGAATCACTCGGAAGGAAGCAGGCCACTTTATTGAACGGTATTTTGCAAGCTTTCCAGGTGTTAAAGAATATATGGAAGAAATTGTTGAAGACGTAAGACAGAAAGGATACGTATCTACACTTCTACATAGAAGAAGATACATTCCTGAAATTACTGCTCGTAACTTTAATGTCCGTAGCTTTGCTGAAAGAACAGCAATGAATACTCCAATTCAAGGAAGTGCAGCTGATATCATCAAGAAAGCAATGATTGATATGGCGGACAGATTAGAAGCAGAAAAGCTTCAAACGAAGTTGCTATTACAAGTTCATGACGAATTGATCTTCGAAGCACCAGAAGAAGAAATTGAGATTTTAAAGAAGATCGTGCCTGAAGTTATGGAAAATGCCATTTCCTTGAAAGTACCTTTAAAGGTTGATTATGAATACGGTAAGACTTGGTATGATGCCAAGTAAGACGAAAAAGGACGTGATCATATGCCAGAGTTACCCGAGGTCGAAACTGTTCGTCGCACGTTAATCCAGCTTGTAAATGGCAAAACAATTGAAAAGGTAACGGTTTTATGGTCAAAAATCATCAAAAAACCGGAAGAACCAGAGCAGTTCTGTGATGCACTACGTGGACAGACAATTCATGATGTGGACAGAAGAGGTAAATTTTTAAAGTTTATTTTAGATGATTATGTTATGGTTTCTCATTTGCGTATGGAAGGCAGGTACGGCCTCTACGATAAAGATGAAACCTACGACAAACACACACATGTATTGTTCACTTTTACTGATGGAACCGAACTACGCTATCGAGATGTTCGGAAATTTGGAACGATGCATTTATTTAAAAAAGGTGAAGAAGAAAATAGCCTGCCCCTATCTCAATTAGGACCAGAACCATTTTCAAAAGAATTTTCATTAAAATATATGGAAGAAAAGCTATCTAAGACCAACCGTAAAATTAAGGTGGCGCTGCTTGATCAAACAAAGTTCGTAGGGCTTGGGAATATATATGTTGATGAGGCTTTGTTTAGAGCGGGCATTTATCCGGAACGTGCAGCCAATTCCCTTTCCAAAAAGGAAATGAAAATACTCCACCAAGAGATTATTCAAACCCTGAAGGAAGCTGTTGAGAAAGGTGGTAGTACAATACGTTCTTACGTTAATACGCAAGGTGAAATTGGCATGTTCCAATTGCAACTCTTTGTATATGGTCAAAACGGGAAAGCATGTCAAACATGTGGAACAGAGATTGAAAAAACAGTTGTTGGTGGCAGGGGCACCCATTTCTGTCCAAAATGCCAAAGAAATAAAACGAAAACCAAATAATGTATAGTAAGCATGCAGTGAAATTCGATCCATCATTTTCTTTCGACTTTTGACTGCCAAAGGACATTTCACATGGAATGGGCTCTCTCCATATACTATCTTAGCAATCGATAGGAAGGAGACTTTGTGAGATGTCCCAATTGGCATCACTTGTTTTATTAGCATTTGCAGTAAGCTTAGATAGTTTTAGTGTTGGGTTCACATATGGTATGAGGAAGATGAAAATACCTTTTAAATCAATCATTACAATCGCATTTTGTTCAGCAGTAACGATGGCAGCCGCCATGGGATTAGGAAAGTCTATTGAGTTATTGCTATCACCTGCAATCGCTGATCGACTAGGTGGTATTGTACTCATGTTAATTGGTGTCTGGGTATTGGTTCAGTTTTTTCGACCAACTTCCCAAGCATCTGAACAAAATGAAGAAAAACTATTAGTGAAAGTTGAAATAAAATCACTTGGACTTGTTATCAATATTTTGAAAAAGCCAATGGTAGCTGACCTTGATAAGTCAGGAACGATTACCGGTTTTGAAGCATTTTTACTAGGGTTTGCCCTTTCTCTAGATGCTTTTGGTGCAGGAATTGGTGCTGCTTTATTAGGATTTTCTCCGTTGGTAATGGCTTTACTGGTTGCCGTAATGAGCTCGCTTTTTGTTTATACAGGTATAAAAAGCGGTGCTGTTTTTTCAAAGAAAAGATGGGTACAAAAATTTTCATTTTTACCGGGAATCTTACTGATTTTAATTGGTATATGGAAATTCTAAAAAAATTGCAATAGGGAGAATAGAAACGTGGCATTAACAATCGGATTAACAGGTGGAATTGCAAGTGGAAAAAGTACAGTATCCCAGATGTTCAAAGAAGCTGGAATTGTAGTTATAGATGCAGACGTTATTGCACGTAAAGTAGTTGAGGTTGGAGAAGAAGCATATGAACAAATTGTTCAATCATTTGGCAAGGACATTCTATTACCTGATGAGACGATTGACAGGCAAAAATTAGGATCGATCGTCTTTTTCAATGAAGACAAACGATTGTTATTAAACTCAATTGTTCATCCCGCTGTTCGAAAACAAATGCTGAAAGAAAAAGAAGAACACCTTAGCAATGGAGAAGAAACGGTTATATTGGATATTCCATTGTTATTTGAAAGTAAGTTAACTGCATTAGTTGATCGAACCCTATTAGTTTATGTTGATTATGAGACACAATTAGCACGCCTAATGAATCGAAATAATCTCAGCATGGGGGAAGCAGAAGCTAGGATCCAATCACAAATGCCGCTTAAAGATAAAATTCAACTTGCAGATGCTGTAATTGATAACAACGGTACAATTGAGTCCACAAAGGATCAATTACACAAAATTTGCAAGCAATGGGGAGTTAAAATATAGCGAAGACACAGGTGTATGTCTAATCTAACGGGTTCTCAATTAGGGTACAAACATAACATTTTTATTTAGCGTGAATTCATAAACGAATTCACGCTTTCATTTTTTGTTAGTAAATTATCGTTTAGAGCGTGGTTTTATAGCATATATCTTAACTTCGGCTACAGCTGTGGTGACTTAGCCACCCCTTTTCTGAAGATAGTACAACTTCGGACACAACTAAGCAGACTTAGCTAATAATTGTCTGAAGATAGCTGAACTTCGGACACATCTGCGCAGATTTAGCTATTATTTGTCTGAAGCTAGCACAACTTCGGACAAAGTCGCTTAATTTAGCCATTTTTTGTCTGAAGTTACCTCAACTTCGGACACGACTAAGGAGATTTAGCTAATCATTGTCCGAAGATAGCTGAACTTCGGACACGTCTGCGCATATTTAGTTAATCTTTGTCTGAAGCTAGTTGAACTTCGGACACGTCTGTGCAGATTTAGTTAATCTTTGTCTGAAGCTAGTTGAACTTCGGACACGTCTGCGCATATTTAGTTGATCTTTGTCTGAAGCTAGCTGAACTTCGGACACGTCTGTGCAGAATTTGCTATTCATTGTCCGAAGCTAGCACAACATCGGATACGACTAAGCAGATTTAGCTATCCTTTGTCTGAGGTTACCTCAACTTCGGCCACAGCCGCGCATATTTAGCCATCCATTGTACGAAGCTAGCAGAACTTCGGACACGTCTGTGCAGATTTAGTTAATCTTTGTCCGAAGCTAGCAGAACTTCGGACACGTCTTCGCAGATTTAGTTAATCTTTGTCTGAAGATAGCGCAACTTCGGACACGAATAAGCAAATTTAGCCATCTTTTGTCTGAAGATAGCACAACTTCGGACACGTCCTCGCAGATTTAGTTGATCTTTGTCTGAAGCTAGCTGAACTTCGGACACGTCTGTGCAGATTTAGTTAATCTTTGGCCGAAGCTAGCTGAACGTCGGACACGTCTTCGCAGATTTAGTTAATCTTTGTCTGAAGCTAGCTGAACGTCGGACACGTCTTCGCAGATTTAGTTAATCTTTGTCTGAAGCTAGTTGAACTTCGGACACGTCTTCGCAGATTTAGTTAATCTTTGTCTGAAGCTAGTTGAACGTCGGACACGTCTTCGCAGATTTAGTTAATCTTTGTCTGAAGCTAGCTGAACTTCGGACACGTCCGAGCAGAATTAGCAATTCATTGTCTGAAGCTAGCACAACTTTAGACACGACTAAGGAGATATAGCTAATCATTGTCCGAAGATAGCATAACTTCGGCCACAGCCGCGCATATTTGGATACTATTTGTCTGAAGCTAGCACAACTTCGGACACGTCCTCGCAGATATAGCTAATCATTGTCCGAAGATAGCGCAACTTCGGACAAAGCAACGCAAAAATAGCAACCAATTGTCTGAAGCAGCCTCAACTTCCGACACTAGTGCGCAAATTTATCCATCCATTGTCCGAAGATCTCTCAACTTCAGACCCATTCACGCATATATTGCACTCCTGTGTCCGAAGATACCTCCACTTCGAACAAAGCCACACTGACATAGCCCCCCACTGTAAGCTATCCGCCCCCCGATGCACTCATGCTGTTTTGATCTTCGCTTGTCCGAAGACTATCCTGACTAATATTTTCAGATGAGTTTTATTATTATTTGACATAATGGGGTTGTTTGTAACTCAATATGAAGCCTATATGTTTATATAAGATTCCTTTTTATACTTTTTATTAGGTCAAATAACCATATGAAATAGCCTAAAGGACGTATAAATGACCAATTTTATAAAAAAATGAATTAAAGTGTTACATATCTATTTTAATGTGTTATACTAATCGTAGAAAATAACAACAAAAAGTATAACATATATCGTGGAGGGGTTTTGATGAAGCCAAGAATCGCAATCAATGGATTTGGCCGTATTGGAAGAATGGTATTTAGAAAAGCAATTATGGATGATACTTTAGAAATAATCGCTATCAATGCAAGCTACCCTGCGGACACACTAGCACATCTAATAAAATATGATACAAACCATGGTAAGTTCGATGCGGAAATCATTCCACAGGACGACTCATTATTGGTGAATGGTAAGCGTATTCAGCTTCTTAGCTCCCGTGATCCTTTAGAGCTTCCTTGGAAAAGATTAAATATAGATATTGTGATTGAGGCAACAGGAAAATTTAATTCAAAGGAAAAAGCGAGCCTTCATTTACAGGCTGGTGCCAGAAAAGTCATCTTAACTGCACCTGGTAAGGATGAGGATGTTACAATTGTAATGGGTGTAAATGAAGACAAATATGATCATGAAAATCATGCAATCATTTCAAACGCTTCTTGTACAACAAATTGCTTAGCACCAGTTGCAAAAGTTTTAAACGAGCAGTTTGGAATTGTGAACGGTTTAATGACAACAGTTCATGCTTATACAAATGACCAAAAAAATATCGATAATCCACATAAAGATTTAAGAAGAGCAAGAGCTTGTGCACAATCTATTATTCCGACATCGACTGGAGCGGCAAAAGCATTATCACTTGTATTGCCAGAACTAAAAGGAAAATTACATGGAATGGCATTACGTGTACCAACTCCTAATGTTTCTTTAGTTGATTTAGTTGTAGATGTTGAACGAGATGTAACGATTGAAGAAATTAATGAGGCTTTTATAACTGCATCCGTTGGGGCATTAAAAGGGATTTTGGATTTTACGACTGAACCATTAGTTTCCATTGACTTTAATACAAATCCACATTCGTCTATTGTCGATGGGTTATCTACAATGGTCATAGGTGAGCGTAAGGTAAAGGTATTAGCTTGGTACGATAATGAATGGGGATATTCTTGTAGAGTCGTAGATTTAGTCAAATTTGTTGGCGAAAAAATTATCCAAAAAACTGAAGCAAAAGTCGGCTAAATCAAAAACCTTCCCAATTGTGGGAAGGTTTTATTATTTAGTTTAATAAAACGTATTGCTAAATGTATATAAACTTAGTATACTAGTTTTCGTGAACTTCTTAAAAGCTTATGCTTTTGTAGCTACTTAAAGGGTTAGGACCTCTCTGGACTAACTTTCCCCCGTGGTAGTTATGCTCATGCTTTACGCGAAGAACTCATCGAAATTATGGTAAGAGGGGGAACAATTAAATTATGGAAACTATGGGACGTCATGTAATCTCTGAATTATGGGGTTGCGATTTTGAAAAATTAAACGACATGCAAGGTATTGAAGAAACTTTTGTTCAAGCGGCACTAAAGTCAGGTGCAGAAATTCGTGAAGTAGCTTTTCACAAATTTGCTCCACAGGGAGTTAGTGGTGTTGTTATCATCTCTGAATCACATCTAACGATTCACAGTTTTCCTGAACATGGATACGCAAGTATAGATGTGTACACATGTGGAGATTTAGATCCGAATATTGCTGCAGACTATATTGCTGAGGCACTTGGTGCACAAACACGCGAGAATATTGAACTTCCACGTGGTATGGGACCAGTACAAGTAAAGCCAGCACAAGTAAAAGTACTTTAAAAATAAATAAGAATCAACTAAAATAGAAAGAGGTGTATAAATTACACCTCTTTTTTACATTTAGAACAGTAATTTTCATTTATATAGATAAAAATAGGGAGTGGAACTAATGGGATTGCAAACGTTTTTTTCTAATCACAGCGAGACGAGAGACAAACATTCGGACGAGCAGTTAAGAAGTCATTATTATAAAACAACAAATAAAAAGGCGATTGATGCTGTAAAAAAGGTTATTAATGATTTAGATGGTTACCATATTAACTCTGTATCAGAAGAACGAGGGGAAATAAGCATTTCAATAAAAAAAGGAAGAAAAGCCTTTGTTGTTGCAACTGTTGTCTCTGTAAGACCGTTTGAAACAGCGATTGACTTCGCGGTTACAACCGAAACACTTTTATTACCAATAGACTTTGGCTACAGTAAAAAAGTCATCATGAATTTATATCAACGCTTAGATAAAGAACTTCCTCTTATAGGTAAAAAAGAATCATAAGTCGGATTTTATGATGTGAAACCCTTGTCCAAAGAAAATCTTTCTTATAATATGAATACATAGAGATCTCCTAAGAAGGGAGTTGTTAGGAATGAGATGCCCTACTTGTCAACATAATGGAACGAGAGTCTTGGATTCACGCCCAGTTGATGATAGTCGTTCAATCCGTAGAAGACGAGAATGTGAAAAATGCCAGTATCGGTTTACGACATTTGAAAAAGTGGAAGAAATTCCTTTGATTGTGGTTAAAAAAGAAGGTACCCGCGAGGAGTTCAGCAGGGAAAAGATGCTGCGGGGGCTAATTAAAGCGTGTGAAAAACGTCCAGTTTCCTTGAAACAATTAGAGGATATCACTCATGACGTTGAAAAGGAACTACGTAGTCAAGGGATTGCAGAGGTCAATAGCGATATTATTGGTGAATATGTAATGAACCATTTGGCAAAGGTAGATGAAGTTGCGTATGTTCGTTTTGCATCAGTTTACCGCCAATTTAAAGATATAAATGTTTTTATCGATGAATTAAAGGAACTAATAAAAAGAGAACGCTAAAGGGCTTAAGATACGTGTTAAGCTCTTTTTTGAACTATAAATGCTTGTTCAAAAAAGAGGTTGAAAAGGACCACGTCGACAAAAACGCCACGGCCTCATGTATTGTCGACACTAGCACGTCCTGTGCGTCGAAATTTCAAGGCGGCGCAGCGCTCCCGAGTACCGGAGCGAGGCAACTGCTTGAGTTAACTCCCTTGCAGCCTTGCGTTGAGGAATTTACATCTTGAATAATCTAGTAGACGCAAGCGCATAACCAGGTTATTTACAATGTACTTGGAGCAGTTTACGCAGAAATTCGATGTGTCATTTTCGGCCGTTTTTTGACATCCTATAAAAATGGAAGGCTTTGATGAAATGGAGCATTGGAAGGAATTAGTACCAGTTGATCGTTATATTGTGCATTCTGCAGACCTTTTGCATGATTATGACCGGAAAATTGTATCTTTGCTTTACCAACCTCTTATTGGAATGAAAGCCTTCAGTCTATATATGACTTTGTGGAGTGAGTTAGAGCAAAACCGACTATGGGGAGAGGAAAGTACCCATTATACGTTAATGGCACTGTTACAAACGAATCTACAGGATATTTATCAAGAACGATTAAAGCTTGAAGGTATCGGCTTATTAAAAACATTTGTAAAATCCGATGAGCATTCTAGGAGTTTTATCTATGAGTTGCAGGCACCACTCTCACCTAGAGCTTTTTTTACAGATGGTGTTCTTAATGTTTATTTGTATAACAGATTAGGAAAAGGTAAATTTTTTAAACTCAAGCAGTTCTTTTCAGATCATGAACCTGATTTAGATTCATATCAACCGATTACGAAAGCATTTAATGAGGTATTTGCCTCTGCTCAAGTCTCGAAAATGATTTCATCGATTAGTGATGAAATGAAAAGCAATCTTGAACGTGATGACAATACAGAATACATGGATCGTAGTCATGAGAAAAAGCTTGTAATCGAAAACGAAAGCTTTAATTTCGATTTGTTTTTTGCAGGTCTTTCAGATGTAATGATTCCGAGAAATGCCATTACACCTAGAGTAAGAGAAGCAATCACTAAGCTTTCTTTTCTTTATGGAATCGATCCGGTTGAGATGCAGGGGATTGTTATGAGTGCTTTTGATCCAAACGAAAAAATTGATATCGAAAAATTAAGAAAGGCTTCAAGAGACTGGTATCAATTTGAAACTGGTAATGAATTACCTAATTTAACAGAAAGGGTTCAACCATTACCAAATCAAACAATGGTAAACAAAGCTCCTCAAACAAAGGAAGAAGAATTAATTCAGAAACTGGAAAGAATCTCACCAAAAGAGTTTCTAATCGATGTATCTGGAGGGTCACAGCCTTCTGTCTCTGAATTGAAAATTATAGAAGATGTGATGTTCCGTCAAAACTTACTTCCAGGTGTTGTGAATGTACTGTTATATTATGTCATGTTAAAATCGGATATGAGATTAACAAAGTCTTATATCGAAACCATTGCAAGTAACTGGGCAAGATTAAATATAAAGACAGTTAAGGATGCAATGGAGACGGCCAAAAAGCATAATTGGACTGCAGATAAAAAGACAAATAAATATAAAAGACAACCGATTCGCAAAGAGTTATTACCTGACTGGTTAAAACAAGAGGATGAAGGTACAAAAGAAGAAACTCCCAAAAAGGAAAAAGCAAAGGAAAATGCATCAAGTCCTTCCTTTGAAGAGAAGAAGCGTCTGTTTGAAGAAAGATTAAAAAAGAATAACCAATAAGACGGGGGTGAGGATATGAAACCGATTCAGGATTCTTTGAAAAAACTTTCAAATCATGCTGGCTTTCAGCAGCGATATGAACAAATTAAACATGAGGTATTAAACCATTCTGAGGTAAGGGACTTTATTAACGCACATCAGGATCAAATTACTAATGATACGATTAATAGAAGTCTTGTTAAGCTTTACGAATATATCAATCAAAGCAAGGAATGTAATAAATGTGAAAGCCTTCATTCGTGTAAAAATATGCTACAGGGCTTTCATCCTCATCTTGAACTTAAAGGTAACTCAATTGAATTAAGCTATGAAAGATGTCCGAAAAAGGTAATGCACGATGAACAGATTAAATATAAATCTTTAATTAAGAGTATGTATGTTCCAAAAGATATCCTTGATGCATCCCTCGAATCTCTAGAATTTGATGAAGGACGGTCAGATGCAATTCTTTTAATTCAGGAATTTCTCGACTACTATGAACCTGGCAAACGGATGCAGGGATTATATTTACACGGTTCGTTTGGAATTGGGAAAACTTACTTCTTAGGGGCCCTTGCAAATGGACTAGCTCAGAAAAAGGTCTCTTCGATGCTTGTGTATGTACCAGAATTTATGAGGGAGTTAAAAGGTTCCTTACAGGACCAATCAATCAATTCAAAAATTGATGCAGTTAAAAAAGTACCAGTTTTAATGCTAGATGATATTGGTGCAGAATCGATGTCTAGTTGGATGCGTGACGATATTCTTGGTAGTATCCTGCAATACCGTATGCTTGAAAACTTACCGACCTTCTTTACATCAAATTTCGATTTTAAAGGTCTTGAACACCATTTATCATATACGCAACGTGGTGAAGAGGAAAAGGTCAAAGCTGCTCGAATCATGGAACGAATCAAATATTTAGCAAAACCAGTTGAACTTAAAGGAAAAAACAGACGATACTAATCGAATTGGCTTTCTCAAAAAAGAGAAAGCCAATTTTTTTATTCTAAAGTTGTCCGATTCACCATATACATGTAACAGGGTAATGGTATTGGTGAAATGGGGGGACTAGCTTGATTGAAATGCATTTCCAAGAAATAACAGATGCACAAAAAATGTATAAGGGCTTAGTTGCAAAGGCAAAAGCTCTTTCTATAGATTACATAGAAGTTGTCAATGATGAGGAGAATGTCGTGTCTGTTTTCATTTCAGAGAAAATACAATATGCAGTTCAGGTTGTGGTCATTCCGGTAATGGCCGAGTTTATCATTCATAACAAAGAGGACAATTGGATTCTCGATTACATTGAAAATTTATTTTACTTTACCGATTATGAAGAGAAGAAGCAAATATTAGAAATTGCCAAAGGATTGATGGATGGGAATAACCCTGATATCCCAGGGGTTCAAGATGTCGTGCCGCGGGAACAACTGATAGAGGAAGCGCTTCACGATTTTATGGAAATTCCTATTTCTTTCTCGTTTGAATCATTTTTAAAGTTTCGCATGCGGTCGTATAATGAGGCATTATTGCAAATAATCGAATCTGCTATTGATGAATACAAGCTTGAGCAGGAGTATCAAACATTTATTCAAGGACTGAGGGAATTTAGAGAGAAGCGAGAACCAAAGCTTGAACAATTACATATTTTACATGATGAGCAATTTTATTTTTATAATCATGAGTTTACTGAAATTAAGCGAGATGAATTGTTTAAATATATTGATCGAAAACTAATCCTACACCAGCCCTTGTACATTGATTCTGCAGTATTGGCACCTTTAGTATCAATTGCTCCGAAGTCAATTTCAATTTATACGGACCAGATTGATAATGGAATGGTACAGACCATCCACAATATTTTTTTAGAGAATGTCACAATTTACACGAAGAAGTCCTTTGAAAACACACGGCAGAAAGCAAAAAAAATATGAAATATACGAACTGCCCTTGATTTAACTTTTAAATAAGACTATAATACCTACATATTACAAATACTCATGAATGAGTAGTCTATAATTTAAAAGTTATGATGAGGACACGATTGTATAATTACGGTTTTCAGAGAGGGAGGCCAAGGCTGGAAGCTTCCTAACACGAATGATACTTTTACCACCTCTAAACTTCAGTAGTGAACCTTTGCTTATCAAAGTTGTAATTACTGACGGGATAACCGTTATTTGTTTCTTGAGCCATTCGATTTTTCTCGAGTGGAAACAAGGGTGGAACCACGATACATATACTCGTCCCTTTTTTTGGGGACGGGTATTTTTTATTTTCACATTTTTATATCTAGCCCAAGGCGCCATCGGCTCTCGGGTCTAAGCAAATCGCTTCAGAAGGAAAAAGGCACCTTCTGTCGGCGCTAATCTTATACTTGTAGCCTAAGGATGCGCGCCTTGTGCTTTTAATTTAAAAGGAGTTGAAAACTGATGTCAGATGTAGTAAAAATTACATTCCCAGACGGAGCAGTGAAGGAGTTTCCTAAAGGAACAACAACAGAAGATATTGCAGGATCAATCAGCCCAGGCCTAAAGAAAAAGTCAATCGCTGGTAAGTTTAATGGAAAAGAGATTGATTTACGAACTGAAATTCATGAAGATGGTGAAATAGCAATCATTACCCAAGATACTGATGCAGCATTAGAAATCATGCGACACAGTACAGCTCACCTTATGGCTCAAGCAATTAAACGCCTATACAAGGATGTTAAGCTTGGTGTAGGGCCAGTTATTGAAAATGGTTTTTACTATGACATTGATATGGAAAAATCATTAACACCTGAAGATCTGCCTGAAATCGAAAAAGAAATGAAAAAGATCATAAATGAAAATCTTGAAATCCATCGTGTCGAGGTTTCGCGTGATGAGGCATTAAGAAGATACGAGGAAATCGGCGATGAGCTTAAAATTGAATTAATTCAAGATATTCCGGAGGGAGAACCTTTATCAATTTACGAACAAGGTGAATTTTTTGACCTTTGCCGTGGTGTCCATGTTCCTTCAACAGGAAAAATTAAAGAATTTAAGCTATTAAGCATTGCTGGTGCGTACTGGCGTGGAGATAGTGACAATAAAATGCTACAACGTATTTACGGAACTGCATTCTTTAAAAAAGCTGAACTTGACGAATACCTTCGTTTACTAGAAGAGGCTAAAGAACGTGACCATCGTAAATTAGGTAAGGAACTAAGCCTGTTTACAAATTCACAAAAAGTAGGTCAAGGATTGCCATTATGGCTTCCAAAAGGCGCGACGATACGCCGCGTTATCGAACGCTATATTGTAGATAAAGAAGTAAGACTAGGCTATGACCATGTGTATACACCAGTACTTGCAAACGTTGATTTATATAAAACTTCTGGTCACTGGGATCATTATCAAGAAGACATGTTCCCAATAATGGAAATGGATAATGAAGAGCTTGTGTTACGTCCAATGAACTGTCCACATCACATGATGATATATAAAAATGGTATTCATAGCTATCGCAAGCTTCCAATTCGAATTGCAGAATTAGGAACAATGCACCGCTACGAAATGAGTGGCGCATTATCGGGTCTTCAACGTGTTAGAGGAATGACTCTTAATGATGCACATATCTTCGTTCGACCTGACCAAATTCAGGAAGAATTCAAACGCGTTGTAAATCTTATTTTAGAGGTTTATAAAGACTTTGATATTCAAGACTTTAGCTTCCGACTTTCTTACCGCGATCCTGCTGACACTGAAAAATATTTCGATGATGACGCAATGTGGGAGAAAGCTCAATCTATGTTAAAGGCAGCGATGGATGACCTTGGTCTGGATTACTTCGAGGCAGAAGGTGAAGCAGCATTCTATGGTCCTAAACTTGATGTTCAGGTTCGTACAGCACTTGGAAAAGATGAAACACTTTCAACTGTTCAACTTGACTTCTTATTACCAGAACGTTTTGATTTAACTTATATTGGTGAAGATGGAAAACAACATCGTCCAGTTGTTATTCACCGTGGTGTTGTATCAACAATGGAACGCTTTGTTGCTTACTTGATTGAAGAGTATAAAGGGGCATTTCCAACTTGGTTAGCCCCTGTTCAAGTTCAAGTCATTCCAGTTTCTCCTGATGTACATCTTGACTATGCGAAGAGTGTTCAAGAGAAACTTCAGGCAGAAGGATTACGTGTCGAAATTGACGACCGTGATGAAAAGATAGGCTATAAAATCCGTGAAGCACAAATGCAAAAAATTCCATTTATGCTTGTTGTAGGTGACAATGAAATGGGAGAAAAAGCGGTAAATGTCCGTAAATACGGTGAGCAGAAATCTGAGACTATGTCCTTTGATGCTTTCCTTTCAGCGATCCTACAGGAAGTAAAAAAATAAAAAAAGCTTGTCAAACATAAAGGTGCATGCTAGAATGAATTTCGTTGCACTATTCTAGTTGCACCGTTTGACAGTTATCATCATAGATGTTATACTTTTGTAGGTAATTGAATACTTGTTTGAGAAAGTAGAGGCACCCGCTTCTCACCTGATTGACGCAAATTGCAGTTGGTAGGTCTTACGTTCATTAATCATTAATGTGTAAATGAATTGTAATAGTGTGGGTGTGTATACATTCACACTTTTTTGTTTGTCTCAAATCTGTAAAATGCGCAAGATTTCAAACGAGGCATTCTTTAAAAAACCTTGGAGGTGGCTAATTATTAGCAAAGACATGATGGTAAACGAAGGCATTCGTGCCCGCGAAGTTCGTTTGATTGGTCAAAACGGTGATCAGCTTGGAATTAAATCCAAAAATGAAGCATTAGAAATTGCTGCAAGAGCAAATCTTGATCTTGTATTGGTTGCACCTAACGCGAAACCACCTGTATGTCGTATAATGGACTACGGTAAATTCCGTTTTGAGCAACAGAAGAAAGAAAAAGAAGCTCGTAAAAACCAAAAGGTTATCAATATTAAGGAAGTTAGACTTAGTCCGACAATTGATGAGCATGATTTTAATACAAAGCTTCGTAACGCAATTAAATTCCTTGAAAAGGGCGACAAAGTTAAAGCGTCTATTCGCTTTAAAGGTCGTGCGATTACACATAAAGAAATCGGTCAACGTGTTTTAGATCGTTTTTCTAAAGCTTGTGCTGAAGTAGCTACGATTGAATCCCACCCAAAAATGGATGGAAGAAGCATGTTTTTAGTACTAGCACCTAAAATCGAAAAGTAATGAATTGAGGAGGAACTCCCTATGCCAAAAATGAAAACACACCGTGGTACTGCAAAGCGTTTTAAGAAAACAGGATCTGGTAAACTTAAACGTTCACATGCATACACAAGCCACTTATTCGGAAATAAATCTCAAAAGCAAAAGCGTAAGCTTCGTAAAGCTACATTAGTTAGCAAAGGCGATTTCAAACGTATTCGCCACATGTTAGACAACATTAAATAATCGGTTATTGATCTTAGGAGGGAAACAAAATGCCAAGAGTAAAAGGCGGAACAGTTACACGCAAACGTCGTAAAAAGGTATTAAAATTAGCTAAAGGTTATTTCGGTTCAAAACACACTTTATATAAAGTTGCAAACCAACAAGTAATGAAATCATTAATGTATGCTTACCGTGACCGTCGTCAAAAGAAACGCGACTTCCGTAAGCTATGGATTACTCGTATCAACGCAGCTGCTCGTATGAACGGACTTTCTTACAGCCGTTTAATGCACGGGTTAAAAGTAGCTGGTATCGAAGTAAACCGCAAAATGCTTGCTGACCTAGCTGTTAGCGATGAAAAAGCATTTGCAGAATTAGCAACTGTAGCTAAAAACAACTTAAAATAAAAAAGCGGAAGCGACTTGACCAGAAATGAGGAAACTGGATACTGCGACTACGAGGCGTAATTTGCCTTTGCCGGAGGAGTTGAAGTTTCCTGAATTTCTAGTTGCTGAAGCTAGACTACAAATAAGTCTAGGTAAAAAGGTTACTCCCTGAACTGACCTAGCCAAATGAGACATATATAAAACACCTATCCATATTAAATTTAACACTTTTTCATTAATTTGAT
>NZ_JBPFDQ010000027.1:0-59921 GCF_059415045.1 Ferdinandcohnia sp. SAFN-114
TTTAAACTTTTTTATGAAGGCTACCAAGCGAAAGCGCGGTAGAAAAATCTGTGTCTATTTTCTTGACATAGTATCACTCCTCCCCCAAAGACAATTTTTTCGGGGTCTAATAAACAAGTTATGGCATAACAGCCATGTACAAGTGATTCAACTACTTTCGGAATTAAAGAGTGTGCAAATTCATCATCTTGCTGATACTTTTCGAAGACCTCTTTAGTTGTCATTGAATTGTTCGTTAATTTTTGAATCGCAGGGCCAGCTGCCGCTTGTTCCAGTCTTTCGATTCCATTGGCAGATTTCACAGGCAATAACCCCAGTTCACCAGCAAATCCCATTCCTCGAATAAAATCTCCGTTATGAATAATTGAAACCGCAATGCCAGTACTGATTGTAAAATATACAAAGGTCTCATGTGGATTTGCTCCATATTTTTGCCACTCTGCAAAGGCTGCCATATAAACATCGTTATCAATTACAACTTTATCTGCAGGAAAGGCTTCCTTGATCCGTTGAATAACCGGAAAACCTCTCCACGGCAAATTATTTTGAAAAACAGCGATACCTGATTCTCGATCTAAAATTCCTGGTACCCCTAACCCAATGCCTTCAAGTTGTTGCATGTTCAAATGCGATTCATCCAAAACATTGTTAATTACCTTCACTACTTGTTGAAACATTTTTTCTTTATCACTTGGGTCACTTGGTACCTCTGAACGAAACAGAATGTTTGCATCTTTATCAATGATTGCTGCGGCAATCTTCGTTCCTCCAATATCGACTCCTATTGATCGTTTCATGTATATATCACCTCACCACAATACTTAAATCTTAATTACAGTTAGATTAATAATTTATTAGACTGTATTTTCATTATACAATTGATGGGTTGTTGGGTCCAATTTTATTTTCGAATAATTCTGCTTAATATTATCATACCTATAATAATTAGATACTTTCTTCTGTCATCTTATTGAAAGTACAATCCACAACACTATAAATGAAATATGCAATTAAACTAAAAATGATCATTGTAGCCCCTGCAAAAAAGTAAATAATCGCTATACCTGCACTCAGAATTAGGAGTAATAAAATTGTATTAGGTAGGTTACGAATCGAGAGAATAAGTGAGTTTTTAATCGTCTGGATCCAAGTTACTTTGTATTGAACCATGACTGGGAATATATACAGAGTGATAAAGATAAATTGGATTAAGACCAGAAAGTAAACTGCAAATAACACATACTTCACATTTGAAGGAATTTGATTTGTAAAATTAAAGTTAACTATAAAAAGAAAGGCGATAAATAACCAGATTAACTCGAGGACGATTCCCTGTTTTACATTTTCTTTAAAAAAACGGAAAAAGGAGGCGAATATTTTGATTTCGCCTTCTCTTTTCCACTTACGAATGACACCAAACATAGCTGCTGTTGCTGGGAAAATCGTGATAATGGGAATACACATAAGAATCCAAATTAAATTTAATAAGAAGGTATTCATGATAAAATCCATTGCCCTATATAATTTACTGTCGTATATTCCCATATCTTTTGTCTCCTTTTCTACATGTGGTAGGCATTATATTTAACCAACTAATTTATTCTTACCAGTACTTTTTCCAATCTTTTGCTAATCGAATGAGGGCTTCGAAATAATAATAATCTCCCCAAATACAGCTTTCATCGATTCCGCGGCCTCCCCCTTTATAATAGACCGCGTGTTTGAGAATTCCATTTGCTTCACTGTCAATTTCAGTTCGATAATTTTCATAAAGTGATTCAACCATCAATAACGCTGCATTTTCATATAACTTCTTATCTTCATCAGTTAGTGGTAAATACTTTGTTAATTCTAGTAATCCACAAACTGTTATAGCTGCAGCAGAACTATCTCTTTCTTCTTCACCATCAGTAAATATCAAATCCCAATAGCAAATGTAGTCTTTAGGGATTCTATTTAAATAGTAGTTTGTGAGTTTTTTCGTTAGTTCAATTAAACTCCAATCATTTGTATAGGAGTAACTTAAAGGAAAACCATAAATACCCCATGCTTGGCCACGGGCCCAACAAGAATCATCTGAATATCCTTGTCTTGTATTTCCATACAACGGCTTACCAGTTTCTGGATCCATATAATAAGTGTGGAATGTTGATGCATCTTCCCTCACAATATATTTAGCTGCTTGTTTGACATGTGTTTCGGCAATCTGATGGTATTTTTTATCACCAGTAACTTCTGATGCCCAATAGAGTAATGGTAGATTCATATTGCAATCAATAATCATTCTGCCACGCTCTGCAGGGTCATTTAGATTTCCCCATGCTTGGATAATACCCGCTTTGTCGTAATACCTAGTGATTAATAGGTCAGCCGCTTTAATGGCTGTTTCTTTTGCCTTTTCATTCCCAGTTAATTGATATGCATTCACACATGACAGCGAATATAGAAATCCTAAATCATGATGATCAACTTCAATTCGCTTTTCTAATCGTTCTACAAAGCTATCAAGCTGTTTTTCTGCAACTTTTCGATATTTCTCATCACCAGTCCATTCATAAGCTAGCCAAAGCATTCCAGTCCAGAAGCTTGTCGTCCACTCTACGTTTTCGATTGGTTTATAGACCAGATTTTCACTATTTGAATCGGGAAAGAAATCAGTAAACTCATCTAAGCTTTGATCGATTTTTGCTAATACATGGTCAATTGCTTTTTCAACAAATGCTCTGTTTACGTTAGACTTCTGTTCAAATCTTTCTTTATTTAAAATTTTTTCCGTATGTACCTCATTTACAATTACAGTCATTGTTCTACCACCTTTTTCACATGATATAGTAAAAATGGATCGTTCATTTCATTTAACCAGTCACATAATTTCCCCTCTAGTTTCGATACGATTGGATGTTTGATTGGCTCCCTGATTACTTCTGGGTGTTGTTGAAATTTATCCTCCATTAACTTATAAAACAACCTAATTTGTACATCTTCCGGAGAATATCCATTGTGAATCACATACAAATATTCTTTCGACCTTATTGCGCGCCATCCATAGGCGAGATTACTTACTCCTGCTTCTTGGAATTGCTCCAAGGCTTCTTTTCTTCCAGGATAGCAGCTAATATACGCATATTCTGGGCCTTCATTCGTTTGCTTAATGATAAAATCAGATAAATCTGTTCCCTCAACCGAATCTGGTGCTACCAAATTCATTAATGATAAAATCGTTGGCATAATGTCAACAGTATTTAACAACACTTCTGATTTTGCCTTTGGTATTTTATTAGGCCAGCGGATGATAAATGGTACTCCGATTGATTCTTCATACCATACATGCTTCGCCATTAGACCATGTGAACCCATCATCTCTCCATGGTCGGATGTGAGTACCACAATGGTATTTTCATTTAAGTTTTTTTCTTTTAATAATTCTAGAATTCTACCAAACTGCTCATCTATTCCAGTTATAGCAGCAAAATAATTAAGTTGATTTTCCTTTAACTTCTCTTCTCCGCCATCAACATGTTCTCCGGTATGAACCAATAGTGGATCACGAATCTCTACATTCTTACGAAACTTGAGATCCATTCCTTCATATACTTTTCGGTATTTATCCGGCACTTGGTCAAATGGGCTGTGTGGTGGATTCCACGAAATAAAGAGTGCAAAAGCTTTCTCTTGATCGCGTTTTTCAATAAACTCAATTGCTTTATCTGTTTCATGTTCAACGGACCATTGTTGGACTTTTATCTTTTCCGGACTATCCCCCCAGTAATGTGGAGATAAGTGGTCGTCCCAGGCACCGTATGAGTACCAATGCTGAAATCCATGACGCTTTGGACCAGGTGGGGTGTAAGCATCCCATCCTTTAGCACCTGAAGCAGGCTTATCAGTCACGTTTAGTTCAGGTAAGTCAAGATGCCATTTTCCGATATAGCAGGTTTCGTAGCCTGAATCTGCTAAGACATCACTTATACAAGTTTCATCTGGTTGTAGCATGACATCCGCACCTACTTTACAGTTTGTAAATACTCCCGTATGAATAGGATATTTTCCTGTCAGTAAAGATGCTCTGTGAGGCGAGCACAATGGAGAAACAGTCAACGCATTTGAAAAAACTGTACCTTCTTTGGAAAAAGCATCTATATTTGGTGTGATTACTTGATCCTCCTCTTCATAACCCACCGCCTGTCTTCTCCATTGATCTGCAAAAATATACACAAGGTTAGGTCTATTGTTGCTCTCCATCTAACTCACTCTCCATCATGTGGTTTTCATTTTTTCCATTAGTTTTGAACAAAATTGGATTGCTTTCCTACACCTATCCCCCACTTATTTAGTGGGGGGATGGGTGGCAAATACAATTAATACTTATATTGATTTGGAATAAGTTTTAGTTTTGTATTGAAACTAGCACCTTTTGCGTCTTGAACATTGACCTTTAATTTAATGTAAGGTTTTGTATTCACTACCTCAACGTTCTCATCTGCTTCGATTACGGAAAAGGCTTTACCATCAATATCAATTTCGATATAGCCATCGTTTTCCATAGTTGGATCAGAGACTGCAATTTCGAGAATCCCGTCTTTTGCCTGCATTGTGATGGATGCTTGCTGATAAACAGTTAAAGGCCCAACTGTCTGCTTTTCATTAACCCAAAAATTCGCCCCAATGATATGTTGTTTTTCTTCATAAACCGCCTGAACGGAATCATCATTTTTTAAGACTTTAATATCTGGGTTAGTAGCGTATTGTTTTACTTGTTCTTGTTTCTTATTTGGAAGCAGGACATAAGAATACATATCTTGCTTTGGTGCTAAACCATGATCTATCCACATAGTTGCATAGGACCTGCTTACTGTATCTGTTGGTTCTGTATAATTAATGTCATACCATGTTCCAGTTCGTTCTTCCTTCTTCACGGTAATTTGTTCTTTTTTAGGGAAGTAATAACCGATATCTGCCCCTTTTACATTCCCTTCAAGGAATGCCCATTCCGCAGTAACCGTTGTTTCTTCTCCATTCTGAATTTCTCCATTAACACTTAACTTATTGGAACCATCATCCCGAATTTTTCGATTCTCTATAATCGTTTCAATGTTTCTCGTTTCACCGCTTGAAATTCCTGCGCCAAGTGCAACAATTTCATCATCAAACATAAACCAAGACTTTTTCGCGACTAATGAACTATTCCACGCATCGTAAGACATACCAGCTGTTCCATACGTGTTTAATGTAGAACCTCCCACCCATGATTGCGTGGAATTATGTTCTCCACTGCCGTCTGCTCTGTGCATGGTGTCTATCGTGGTTCCAGGCATACGGTATGGGTCGACCGTTGGCCAAAAATCACCACTGTATTGGCCTAAGTCGCCAGTATACAAATACGTCATTCCTTCTCCTGTATACCAACCTTTTCTATTCTCGTTATTCATATCTTCATAGTTTTGAACACGATTGGAATACATACTAATTCCGAATGCATAACCTAGTTTTCTATGAATGACCCGATCCATATTGGCATAGGTTACATGAAGATCTAGTTCACCTCTAGATATGACAGATGAATCATTCATTAAATTCTTTGCAAGTTTATAGTCCTTGAAGTTACTAGTGTTTTTAAAGTAATCGAAGTATGTATTCTCTTCGATCCAGAACTTTGCCATTGCTTTATATTTTGTCGCATACGGTTCTGGGGCAAATTCCGCCATCCGTATAACAGTCTTAATGATCGTTTGCCCCGCTTGATGGTCTTGTAAGAAGGACCTGGAAATTGCTCTACCTCTTACCATATCCATTAATGCCCCTTTATACATTAAGGGTTCATAGGATTTATCCACCCATTCATACACATTCTCTACATTATTGTCAGTAACTTTCCAAGTGGAATCACTTAATAGCTCTAACATATCAGTTAGCCCTTCTAAGAGGACATTACCGTAAGAGCCAGTATATGCCACATCCTCGTGCTGAATAAATGATCCATCCTCATAAAAACCATCTCCGTTAGTAACATTTAGGAAAGTCTGACTTAATGCATCCCGTGCAGCAGCAATTTTCTGACTCTCCTTTACAATAACGCCACGTACAGCAACGACTTTACTTACATCAATACGGTTTGCACCAACCGCTTCCCTGTAATTAGTAGGTGTTGTAGCTCCAGATTTGGTCGGATCAGGCTGAAAATGATCTACTACAGCTAAGTAGCGTTGTACCGTTTCCAAATCTAATGAATCGTATAGGAGAACCATCAAATCATTTAATTCCTTTGGAACTCCAATTTCCCAATGCCACCAGTTACTCCATTGATTAATACTCTCGTTATAGTGATTTTCATAGAGCCATTCTAAACCGGAAGCAATATCCTTAAATAGTGCTGGATTCTGATATAATGTTGAATGTTCATTTGCATATGCTTTCGCCATTGTTGTTAAATTACGATAACTATCCCGAATATCAGAGGAATTATCAAAAGAAGAATACTCCATCCATAAAAAGGATCTTTCCTCATTTTTGTTCATGTTTTTCCACAATTGATTCGCTCTTTTGGTTTGATTTTGAATAACTTCATTCATACGTTCATTGGCTGGATCATAATATTCAAGACCAGTTAGAGAGCTTTCCCACCTTTTCCTGAGCTCGTCATATTCATCCGTTACTGCCTCGGTAACTGTAATGGTCATTTCACTTTCTAAAGCACTATAATCAGTCTTCACATTAACAATGGCTGTACCGGCACCGATAGCTTCCACTACTCCATCTTTAACTTTTACGACTTCTTGATTGGAGGATGACCAAATGAGAGTATCGGTATCCGCATCTTGTGGTTCATGGGCTACTTCTAATACTCTAACTTGACCAGTTGTTAATGAAAGTTCAGTAGATTCTAAACCTATTTCTTCTAACGCTGGCCTTGTTATTCCTTCATTACGGTTTACTTTCACCGTAGCAGTATCGTATAAACCATTATCTGCATAAGCGATAATCGTAGTTTCCCCTACGCCAACCGCTTGTGCTTTACCATTTTCTACAGTTACAACCTCTTCATCCATAGACATCCATGAAATTGTCGAGCTAGTATTAGAAGGCTCTACAATTAAATTTAGTTCCATACTTTCCTGTTCTACTAATGTAATTTCTTCTTCATCTATTGAAATCTCTTGTGCTGGACTGATATGCTCCACCGCTACATTGTCGAACATCGCAGTTCCTGTTCCTGTTTCAAAGAAAAGCTGTACTCGAATACGATCGACGTTTTCATTCAGATGTATATCCTTTTCGATTTTAGTCCAGTCATGGGTTCCTGTGAATCGATCTGAATAAATCAACTCCAATTGTTGACTCCCTTGAAAGGTGGTTATTCGCATCCTAGCACCCTGACCACTAACTATGTTATCGGTCTTCACCCAACTGCTTACTCGGTAATGGTCCCCTCCCGTAACAGAGATATCCTGATTCACAGAAGTTCGTGCAGTTTCTTTTGCTTTGATCAGTAGTCCATATTTTCCTTCCATGCTTGCTTCTTCTGAGATTGAAACAACAGGATTCCCAGTAGGTACCCATACATTCCAGTCGGCTGCTCCTAAATCATCCCAACCCCCACTAGCTTCTACCGTGTCTTCAAACCCAGGGTTTAATAAATTTGCATTATTGGCATTGGCAAAAAGTTGATTTCCTGTAAGACTAGTTAATACTAAGAGGAAAATAATAGTTAGTATTCCTATTCTTCTCATTAATTTCACTTATTTTCTCCACTCCTACATTGGTTTCTTTACTACCACTCCTGTCATTTCCTTGGTGAATAGGAAACAGTGGGGACACGACTCGATCCACCACTGATTCATTTTTATTAACCTTTAATCCCTGATGATGCGATTCCTTTAACGAAATGGTCTTGTGCTAAGAAAAAGACAATAATTGTAGGGATAATCGCAGATACTGCAGCTCCCATCAATAAGGCATATTCAGTGTTATACTCAGTAATAAAATGCTGGATTCCTAATTGGATTGTGTATAGATGATCTGATGTAAGATAAATTAAAGGTCCAAGGAAGTCATTCCATGTATGCATAAAAGAAAAAATAACCAGTGATGCTATTGCCGGTTTTGAAAGTGGCAAAATAATCTTTAAGTAAATTCCAAATTCATTTAATCCGTCAATTCTTGCTGCCTCTAGTAATTCATCTGGGATTGATAAGAAAAATTGACGGAACAAGAATACTCCAAATGGATTAAAGGCTCCAAGTAAGATAAGCGATAGATGGTTATTAACAAGTCCTAATTCACTCATCAGCATGAATTGCGGAATCATCATTACTTGATAAGGGATCATCATGGTCGCAATATATAGGAAAAATAATTTATCTCGTTCTGGGAATCTCACTTTGGCAAATGCATATCCCGCCATCGAACTTGTTAACACGTTCAAAATTACAGTGATAACCGTTATTTTCAATGTATTTAAATAGTAAAGATGAAATGGAACCCTCGTCCACACTTCCACATAGTTACTCCAGTAAAACGTTTCTGGAATCCACTGAATTGGAATTCCAAATATTTCGGACTCTGCTTTGAATGATGAAGAGAGCATCCAAATAAAAGGAATAACCATTAATAGTGACAAGGTAATAACAAATAAATATTTTAAGAATGTACTAAATTTTATTTTCGGTAGTGGTTTTCTTTGATTTCTCTTCGATTCCACCTTTTTTGAATTCGTCACTAATTCCACGAATCGATTCTCCCCTCTTTGTCTAATATATGGCACGGTTTCATCTCTCTTATGAATTGAGGGATCTTCTTTGACCTAAATAATTTAAAGCCGTAAAAATTAGGATTAGTAAAAATAGGATATAGGCCATTGCAGAAGCGTATCCATATTCATACTCCTTAAATGCTGTGGTATATATATCGTACACAAGCACCTGAGTAGAACGACCTGGTCCTCCACCAGTTAACGCGTATACAAAGTCAAAGACTTTGAAGGAATTGATAATCGCAATAATAGAAGTAAAGAACATAATAGGTGATAACATCGGCATTGTTATTTTAAAGAATTTTGAAATGGAGCTCGCACCATCAATATCTGCTGCTTCATATACATCTTCTGGAATACCTTGTAAGCCTGCTAAAAATATAATCATGTAGTATCCAACAGAATGCCATATGTACACAATGGATACAGAAAAAAGAGCCCAGTCTGGAGAAGAAAACCATCCTGGTAGATTATCAAATCCAAGATTTGATAAGAACCCATTAACGGGTCCAGCTGTTGGATTGAAGATTAATTGCCAAACAGCAGCAACAGCAATGGTTGAAGTTACATACGGTAAAAATACAGCAGTACGGAACACTTTTACTAGTCGCATTCCTTTATTTAGTGCTACTGCAATTAAAAGTGATAAGAATAACGTTACTGGTACTGAAATGAGGGTAAACAAGATAGTATTTATCAATGAAATCTTAAAATCCGTGTCCTCAAACAATCTTAAGTAATTTTCTAATCCAATAAATTCAATTTTCCCGAACCCATTCCATGAAGTAAAACTCATAAAGAATGATGCGATGACAGGCAGGAAAATAAAAGCTAGAAAACCTAGAATGTTTGGTAGAAGAAACGAATAACCAATGAGGCGATTTCTCTTCTTAAATGACGTTTGATATTTGCTATTTTTACTCATTGTTTTTCTTCCCTTCTATGATATGAATGAGCACCGTATTGTGGCCCAATACAGTGCTCATCCCTACCATGGTTTGATGTCAACTAATATTACCTATTCTGCATACTTACTTGCCCATTCATCTTGAACACGTTTAGCAATATTATTGATAGTTTCCTCGACGGTTTGATCTCCAATTAGAGCAAGTTCTCCTTCTTGTTTATAGATTTGCTGTACGACAATGTTTTTCACACCAGGTAACATTGGATATTCTGGATATTCGACTGTTTCTAAGAAATAGTGTCCATTTTTTGGCTTTAATTCGCCATCTCCTAGATAGATCGATTTAATATCTTCATCAACATAACCTGTCAGGTATCCATCACCAGCAAATATTTCAGCACCTTGTTTTCCAGTCATATAACTTAGAAATTTGAAGGCAGCATCTTTATTTTCAGACTTTGAATTCAGCATTAATGCAACTGGTAAGGCAAGTGTTGTATTTGCTTCTACACCTTCAGGGTGTGGCACAGGAACAACGTCCCAGTCAAAGGAAATTTTTCCTTCTTCTTCAGCTTGTCGGAGCTGTGCAACATGCCAGTCACCAATAATGTTCATTGCAACATTTCCTTTTTGGAACGCAGCATTGTAATGCGCTCCAGTAGAAACTTGCTCGGACCAACTCATGATGGAACCGTCTTTTTCCAAATCTATACGATATTGTAGAGAATCTGCAAAAATACTTAGATCTTTATCAATGATAGAAGCTCCAGTTTGTACCCCTTGCATATACCATAGTTGTGGCCAAGGTTGAATAAATGCCCCGTACGTTTTGTCAGCGCCGCTTCCGCTCGTCAATTTTTTAGCTACCTCACGGAATTCTGCCCACGTCATATCCTCACTTGGGTATTCAACTCCTGCTTGATCAAATAAATCTTTGTTGTAGAACATCATATTATTTGATTTACGATAAGGAAGACCTAAAACTCCCTCTTCATACTTCATCGCATCATACATAGAGGCAAAACCTGCAACATCTAAATCACTTTTTTCAATATAAGAATCAAGTGGTTCTATAATCCCAGTATCCATCATCGTATCGATTTGACCAGCAAATACGTCATAACCTATACCACTAGAAAGTTGCATTCTAATTTTTTCGTAGTACTGTTCTTGTGGGAACGTTTCAAACTCGACGTTGATATCTGGATTTTCTTCTTTAAACTTTTCGTATGCGCTTTCAAATGATGGTAGATCCGCAGGGAATACAGCTACTTTTAGTGATGTCTCACTTGAATTTTTTTTACTAGAGGAATCACTAGAAGTATCTCCATCACCAGATGTTGAATTTCCACCACATGCTGCTAGAACTAAGATAAGAGATAAGAAGATTAGAAAACTAAAAAGCTTTTTCAAAATATTTCCCCCTTTTTTAACTTAGATTTTTTTGTATAATTACTTTGTAAAGGCTTACCTTATTGTAACTTTTCGAACTTTTTTGTAAAAGGTGAAAGTTTCATTCCCCTTCTGCAATACTTTTAAGTAAAATAATGACTATAGGAGGGTAGAAATTGTTCTTTATTGCAATTTTGTTATTATCAATTTCAATTATGTTAATCTATCGAAATATTAAAAGTTACTCAACGATATTTCTTTTTGGATTAACTGTTGGCTATACCCTTTCATTTATTGGATTGGTGCTTTACCTAAGTAAGTTCAATATTTCCTATGAATTTGTTAATAAATTTTTTAATTTTACACCAGGTTCTTGGAACTCTCTTGTATTGCATAATTTTAATCCGGATTTTCTTTTGCGAATTTTGAATTTCGGAACAATCCTTTTTTATTTTTGTTTTCTATTTTTTGCTATCTCCTACACGACTAGTAGAAAAGGCAATCGAAAAATGATCCCAATCTACATTCTCTTAACTATGATTGCAGTGCTGCAGTATTTCTTTTATGACCCAAAGCTAAACCTTTCCATACAAGACACTGCGATTGAATATAACTTACAGGGACTTTACAAATCGTACATATATTATGGTGACCGCATTTTTCTCTTTTCAAATATCGGATATATTGTGATTGGAATCTTTCTATTCATTAGAAACTATTTTTTACATTCACACGTTCGATTCATCAAAAGATATACATTATTCAATTTGATTAGTTTAATTCTGCTAGCGAGTGTTTTTTTATCTATGTTTTCCTGGGCACCAGATATGTTGGTAAGAACGACTTTTAGCACTCAATATCCTAATTATTTACATCCAGACATTCATAAATTTTTGTTGGAATTACGGATTTTACCATTAATTGCTGTTCTAACTCTAGTATTCATGGCCTACACAGTATATAAGTATAATTCAATCGAAAATTATTATAGAAATTTGATACTTATAACTGATAGAAAAATTGATACTGCTTCCTTGGGTGTTCGTGCTTTTACTCATTCCATTAAAAATCATTTAGTTGCTATTCGGTCTGAAGCAGAGTTTTTGAGAGAGCGTGTAGGTGATGATGAAGAATCTCTGTATAGTTTGGACCTTATCTATGATTCATGTCAGCAGGCATTTAATAGAGTAGAAGATGCCGGAAATAAACTAAATCAGATCACCTTGAATTTTGAACCTATTGATTTGAACGTTCCTGTAAAAACCGCTCTTAAAAGGGTTAATCTAAAAAATTCAAACATTTCTTTGAAATACCACGCTGTTAAAGACTCAATAATTGTGCAAGGAGATCCGAAACATTTACAGGAATCTATCTACAATATTATTAAAAATGCACTGGAGGTTGTATCTTCGGAAACAGGCATTATTGAAGTTGAAGTTAAGGAAATTGGAGATTGGGGAGTGATAAAAATAAAAGATAATGGCACTGGTCTACAAACCGATGATTTTAATGAGATTTTCACTCCTTTTTATTCAACAAAATCGTCCTCAACAAATTGGGGAATTGGTCTTTCTTATTGTCATAAAATTGTAACCGGTCATGAAGGAAAAATAGAAATCGATAGTGTTCGAAATAAGGGCACCCAATTTAGTATCTATTTACCGCTTTTTCTTTAATAAAACAACTTCATTCGAAGGAGGTAGCTATGAAAAAAATACATATTCTTATAGCAGATGATATTGAAGCACATCGCAGACGTTTGGAGCGTATTATTTCTTCTGAAAACAACTTTGAATTAATGGGTTCTGTTGGAAGTGGTCAAGAAGCGGTCAGCATGTCTTTAGAAAAAAAACCTGATATCATTTTAATGGATATTGAGATGGAAGATTATATGGCAGGTATAAACGCTTCCTCAGAAATAAGTAGTAAATTACCAGATACAAAAATTATTATTCTAACTGTACATCAAGATAATAACCTCGTGTTTGCTGCATTTCAAACTGGAATAGTTGACTATGTTCTAAAGAATGCGGAGAAAGAGGAAATTATCGAAGCGATTAACTGTGCTATTACAAATACATCTCCAATAAGACCGGTAATTGCAAGCAAAATCCGTGAAGAATTTGCTAGAATTAAACAACTAGAGGCTAATTTTTCTTCTATTTTTAAAATTATCTCAACCCTTACTCCTTCTGAATTAATCGTCCTAAAATTACTTTGTAATAACTATACTAGGAAAGAGATAGCTAAAGTGCGCTGTGTCGAAATCGATACGATCAAAAAGCAAGTGAATAGTATATTAAAAAAGTTTGATAAGCGGAATACGAGAGAAGTAGTAAAATTATTAGGAGAACATGAAGTTATTGATATTATCAATAATATGTCATAAAAACATTTATTGGGTGGCTTCGATAGAAGCCACCCTTTTTCCATTATGACTTTACATTGTAAACTTCAAAACCATTGTCATTTTGCTCAGTGATTATAACTGTTTCTCCGCATAATTGAAAACCATCAACTAGTAAACTATCTGCTCCAGTCAATGAAAATACTAAAATATCTTTATTACCATTGATTATGATTTCAAAGGCTATTGCTTCCGAATCTTTCTTAATGGCTCCATTTAGATGTGAAACAGATCGTTTTCTAACCTTAACCTCTTTCTTCTTTGCTGTCGCTATCATAAGGAAAGGAGCAGCGAATGAATCTTTTTCTTTATATTGAACCAATGCAGAGGGTGCAGAGCAAATTTTATTATAATGTCTTGATAGCTTACCATCTTTGATAATCACATCATCTTTATCAGAAATATTCAAAGGGATGATCCGCAGATTAGCACCACTTTGATACATGGTTGCTAACTCCCCATACTCTGTCCATTTGACTGGAGTATGTTCTGGAAAATGGAAATGTTGCTCATAGCTATGGACACCGCTTGATTCAAAAATATCAAGGACGAACCAATATTCTGTTGGGCGATAAATAATTTTCCTAGTAACATGAACAGGCGATTTCAATCTCCAATATCCTGTGTGTCCAGCCTCGGCATATTGATATTTTTCTTCGATTCGGTAAAACTGGTTTACTGGCCGTGCTGCATTTTTCCATTCCCAGGTATTGATATATTCTGAAGCGGAGACACCATCAACGGTAATCGTATTATGCCTGTTTGCCTCTTTAAAGTACCTTCTTTCTTCAGTCTCACAATACGTATAACGACCACCGTCCATTAAAAATTCCCTTCCACCAGCCATCAATTCAATATGTAGGGTATCATCATGCCCATGGCCTTTATTGACTTGTCCCATTATTCCATGGTCAAAAAGAAGGTACTCATCTTCCTGTCCCCATCCATTTCGAAAAAGGGTTACTCCTGAATCTTTAAGGTTTGTAGATGCAAATGTGGGTTCTATCTGTTGCAAAGCTTGAAATTTATGTAATCCCTTTTCCCCAAAGTACCATAGCAGATCAAATATATACGGTTCTTCGGTAAACGCCCTTAAGTCTGTACGGTTTAATAATACTGCTCCTATTGCAAAAATTTCACGCAAGTCCGTATCATCACTGTCTCCAAGCATTGGTTGATGTCGATTTGGTTTCATGAGTTTGTAAGTTGCGGTATACATTCTATTAACAGCATCCGTGATAAAGCTCGGAGTTTTAATGTCGTTCTTTTGTAAAATTAAGCTTATTTCTACTAGACAATGAAGGACTTCATGATGATACATAGGAGATTGTTCTTTTTGATAACCATCATTGTATATTTGTAAGGGTATCATTTTCTCAATACGTTGAAGACTTTCGTCAATCCACTTCTTCTTTGTTTCCTCATCCATCAGGAAAGCAGTTTGTATAAGCCCATTTAATTCTAAAAATCCCCAATTACTTTGAAAATCAAAAGCGGTAAATGAACGATATAAAAACTCACCATGCTCCTTCAATTGTTGAAGAAATAGATAGCTGTCTGATTCAGTCCAAAGTGGTGATTGCTTGATATATTGAAAACCCTTTAACCAATTTGTCACGCGGATTCCGGCATCTATTTTTCGATATGTATATGGGCGAATGGTTTTATCTTTATTTGCTTCTATCCATTCATTAAAAATTCTTTTCCAGTGAATCACATATTCTTCATTCTCTTCTACTACATAGGCCATACCGATTTCTGCCAAATAACGTTGACGATTTAACATAAAGGCCCATTCCTCGTCCCCATTAAAACAATATGTCCAATCGATAGATTCTGGAAAAAAAACTTCCTCCTCACATCGTTCCATATCCCAAGGATGAGTAAAAATAAATGTATTTTTACACGCTAACTTTGCTCGATGAATTGTTTCTTCAGTTTCTTTTTTTGTAAACTTAAGAACCGCTTTCTTTAAAAAGTCTATCTCATCAACAAATATCCCCACATCTTCTCTCCCCTATTGATTTTCAATTTTTTGAATTAATTGAGTTAATTCTATTAAGGCCATCGACTCCAAGCGATGATCAACCTCACAGAATTCTAAATCCTTTGTTACTTGGTTCGGTATCACGACACAATACATTCCCGCACGTTTAGCTGCTAATGCACCATTTGCAGAGTCTTCAAAGACTAGACATTCCTCTGGTGTCACGCCTAAGCATTTTGCTGCCTCTAAATATAGGGTTGGATCTGGTTTTACCTTTTCAACATCATCAGAAGTACGGATGCATTCAAAATAATCGAATAAGCAAAGATTTTTCAAGTGATTTGATACCCATTCGTAAGTAGAGCTAGAGGCTAAACCGATTTTCAATCCTGCTTTTTTTGCAGCTGTAAGGTACTCCTCAACTCCTGGTAATGGACCTTCATCCTTCATTCGTTCATTGAATCGGTCCCTTCTCAACTTAGTTAATTCATCGTGGTCAACTTTCCTTCCAATTTGCTCTTCTAAAAATGAAAGGGCGTTGAATCCTGCTTGCGTTCCAATTACCTTTCCCCACACGGACATTGGTAGCTCGGAACCATGCTCTTGAAAGATTTCATTTAACACATTATATTCACTGGTTTCTGTATCATAAATTAAGCCATCAAAATCAAAAATAACTGCCTTTATCACTTCACCATCTCCTGTCTATCTAATCCACCTACTATTATAAAGAATTAATAAGCAATGTCCATTTTCTCTCTACCAGTTTTGTCACAAATTGTCCACATATATATCTTCACTTCAAGATTTTACATTTTACAATCGTCTAGAGTGATACTATAATTTTTAGTATACTTTATGTGGAATGAGGGAGACGATTGAACTCTAAATCAAATGAAAAGGTACTGGAAACATATTTATTTATCGCATTTGCTGCAGCATTAATTTCCACGCTTGGTAGTCTTTACTTTTCAGAAATACAGAAATTCGTACCATGTGAACTTTGCTGGTACCAGCGTATCTTTATGTATCCTCTCGTAATCATTTTAGGAATCGCTATTTTTAAAAAGAACTATAACATTGCACTCTATACCTTTATCCTGTCTTTAATCGGTGGTTCAATTTCAATCTACCATTATCTTGTGCAAAAGATCCCTGCAGTTGGTGAGAACTCACTCGCATGTGGTGTTGTACCATGTACAGGCCAATACATTAACTGGTTTGGCTTTGTAACAATACCTTTTTTAGCATTAATAGGTTTTACAATTATTGCAATAACTAGTTTTATAACACTAAAAAGATGGAAAGAAGGGAAATAAATCTTGAAAAAAGTTATTATTTTTACAGTTATTATTGTTGCTATTTTCGGAGCACTTGCTTTTGTAACAACTACTCAAAACAAACAACAATCGGAAGGTAATCCTTATGGGAAAGATAAGCTAGATCCTGCTACTGTTAAACAGCTCGATGATCCAAACTACGGAAATCAAATTTTACCTGACGAATTAGAAACAAAATTAGAAAATGGTGAAACCATGACTGTTTATTTTTACAGTCCAACATGTCCACATTGTCAGGAAACAACTCCAGTCATCATTCCAATGGTAGATGAAATGGGACTTGATTTAAAGAAATACAATCTTCTTGAGTTTGAGGAAGGTTGGAATAAATACGGAATTGAGTATACCCCTACATTAATTCACTTTGAAAATGGTGAAGAAGTATCACGTCTTGTTGGGTATCATCCAGATCATAACGAATTTAAAACTTTCTTTGAAGGTGCAATGGCAACTTCAAAATAAAAGAAAATCCCTACTCTATGAGCAGGGATTTTTTTATCCTTGTCTAGCTTCAAGCACCATCTGTCAGCGCTCATCTTATCCTTGTCGCACTTGCCAGGACTGCTAGGATTCCAGCGTTAGGCACATGGCGTGCCTGTTTTTAGCTGGAATTGAGTGCCTTGCGCTTTTCGACTAAAGGCTACGCTACCTTTATGTATTAAGCTAGATATTTATTGGCTGGTTTTGAATATTTACTTAATACGTCTGGATTATTCACACATTGAAACTCTTCGATAGTGAATGGAAACAAATAGCCGTAATCATTTAAGATTTGCACATTTTTGGCAAAGATTTCCCCGTGATATTCTTGGTAGCCTTCTTCCCGAATTGTTTCCAAAACAGCAATAATCGCTTGAAGGCTTGACATGACTTTAAAAGCCTTATCCAATGTTCGATTATAGTATACGTCTTCCTCTTTTGGTGCTAACACATTCCACTTTTCAAGTTTCGTAATATACTCATCTTCAAAATAGGTTGGAAAGATTGAAGAATACATATAATCGACTAGCTCCGTAATATGATGTTCCTGCTCAGGAGTTGATGCTACTACAATTTTCAATGTAAAACCCACCCTTGTATCTCCATAGTAATAAGAATAGAATAACACAGGATTCTTTGTTTTTGGTACGGTAAGTCTTTCCTCCATAACCACCTTTCTATTACATTTATTACGTGGATTGGATATACTTTTAAAAGACAGAAAACAGATAAAATCTAAAGGATGGTTACATGTTAACAAAACGATTTGGAGAATGGTTCGAAGTTACTGTTCCGAGTAATTGGGAAGGTATCACCATTGAAGACGTTCTTAAGACTGAATGGACAATGCCGAAGCAAATGCTTCATCAGTTTCGTATGGAAAAGGGGACGAGACTTAACGGGGAAACCAAGAATTTAAACGCGTTGCTTAAACAAAATGATAAACTTCAAGTTCGTCTTTTCCCTGAAGAGGAATATGGAGTGTCACCAGAATATATAGCTGACTTACACGTTTTATATGAGGATGACCATCTCCTAATTGCAAATAAACCAGCAGGAATGGATACACACCCAAATGTGGAAGGTCAACTAGGTACACTTGCTAACGCGATTGCCTACCATTTCCAAGCGAACGGAGTGCACACAAAGATTCGTCATATTCATCGCCTTGACCGTGACACAACAGGAGCTGTAATTTTTGCGAAGCATAAATTAGCTTCATCAATTTTAGACCGCAGATTGGAAAAACGTGAAATTAAGCGGACTTATATAGCTTTAGTGCATGGAATAATCAAACAAAAAAAAGGAACGATAGATGCCTCGATTGGTCGGGATCGACATCATCCGACTCGTAGAAGAGTATCTCCGACAGGACAAAAGGCGATTACAAAATTTAATGTCATTCAAACAATCGACAATAAAAAAATGACATTGGTGGAGCTTGAACTGTTAACAGGTCGTACTCATCAAATACGCGTTCATATGAGCCATCTAGGGTACCCACTTGTGGGAGATACCTTGTATGGTGGACAACCAATTGTTCCAAGACAAGCACTGCACGCTGCCAAAATTAGCTTGCTGCACCCTCTTACAAACGAGAAAATTATGTGTAAGGCACCTTTTCTGGATAACTCGCTTATTTTTTCATAATGCATCCATCCAATTTTCCACATATTGGGTATTGGATACATGCAGGAATTTCTTTTTTCCTGTATAATATTGGACACAAAGTGAATAAGGAAAGGAGTTTGCCATTGCAGGACTTACTTATTTACCTCATATTAGGTCTTTGTGTTGGAGTAATGTCGGGCTTTTTTGGTATCGGCGGTGGCTTTATTCTTACACCAACATTAATTCTAATGGGATTTTCTCCGGTTATAGCAATCGCAACAAGCCTTTTATATACAGTTGCAACATCACTTTCTGGTGTTTTTGCACATTTTCGCCTAAAAAATATTAAATGGGAAACATCGATTATGATTGGGATAAGTGGAATTATTGCCACTCAACTTGCTCACCCATTTGTATTATTACTTGGAAAGCTTCAGTTGGAAAATACTATAATTCCATTGATGTATATTGCACTTATTTTATATTTTTCAATTTCAATACTTGTGAGTAATTCGTCAAGTAAAGTGCAAACCATTCATAATACCAAATATTCATATGTGAAGATTGTGTTAATTGGTTTATTCGCAGGTTTTATTTCAACTTTATTAGGTGTAGGCGGAGGATTTATTATAGTTCCTTTATTGATTGGAGTTCTCGCCTTTCAACCAAAGTATGCGGTTGGTACAAGCTTGCTAAGTGTATTTATGATTGTAATAGCAGGTTTTACCACATATGCATCTACAGTTGAACTTGATTTTGGTGTTATCGGGAGTCTTATCGTTGGGGCATTAATTGGTGGTCAGCTTGGTGCAAGAGTTACAAAAGTGTATGAGGATAAGCAGGTTCGTCACTTCTTAGCTGGTTTGTATATTGCTACCGGGTTGAGCTTATTACTAAAGTTGTTTCAAATGGACCTTCTTGGATTACTAATACTGTTCTCCTATTGCCTCTATATGCTTTTACATTTTTTACTTCATACTCTTAAGGTACGTCTTAAGGAAAAGGAAGTTAGTTAAAACAACATCCCTATATATCTAGTGGATGTTGTTTTTGTTTTTTACATGCAAAAAATAGGTTAAACCCTTTTTTTCAACATCTCCATGTTCGTCCATTTCAAATTTGTTGTATTACCATACGATGTAGTATCTCTTTAAATAAGGAGGTGCTATATATGAGCAGTGGATACGGAAGCAGCTTTGCGTTAATCGTAGTTCTATTTATCCTATTAATCATTGTTGGTGTTTCTTATGTTAGATATTAATCTATAAGTTTTAAGCGAATCCACCACGTGTATCCCTATTATATCTCCTCATTAAGGGTTTCTGAGGCAAAGGCCTTTGGAACCCTATTTTATTAATACCTATTCAACCAGTTGATGACATCCGTAAACACTTCTTCTTTATTAAATTCATTCAAAATTTCATGTCTACTATCTTCATAGAGTTTCACGGTTACATCCTTGATGCCTAATTTTATATACATATCTGCAGCTTGGAGAATTCCTTTTGAAAAATTACCAACCGGATCTTTATCACCTGCCAAAAAGTACATCGGTAAGTCTTTAGGTATATTACCATTTGCACTGTGTTTATTTACTTTTGCTACCCCACTAACGAGATCATAGAAGAAGCCTGCTGTGAAAATTCCACCACAGAGTGGGTCTTCTATATACTTATTTACCTCACTATCGTCTCTAGTTAGCCAATCAAACTCAGTTCGAGTCGGTGTAAAAGCTTTATTATAACTACCGAACGTAAGCTTGTTCATAAGGGAACTACTTGTTCTCTTTCCTTTTCGTTTCATTTCAAGCTTTGCTATGCCAATTCCAACCTGCCCAATAAGTCCGGGATTGCCTCCTGTACCCGATAGAATAACACCAGCCAATTGGTCACCATACGTTTGTATGTATCTCCGAGACAAGAATGAGCCCATACTATGTCCGAATAAAAAAATGGGTTTGTTCGGATAATCCTTTTTAATGATATTTGTTAGGTGGAGCATGTCTTCAACGACTAGATCAAATCCATTTTCCTCTGCAAAAAAGCCCATCAGGCTTGCGTTTTTTCCCGTTTTTCCGTGGCCCCGATGGTCGTTTCCGTAGACGACATATCCTTCTTGTATTAACGCTTTTGCAAATAAATCATAACGCTCAATATGCTCAGCCATCCCATGAGCAATTTGGATAACGCCTTTTGGCGATATATTACCTTCAGTTTCCCATTTTTTATAGAATATCGTGATACCATCATTCGTTAAAAATGTAAAATCCGTACATTTCATCTGTATAGCCTCCTTTTATATCTATTATATGAAATGAATTAGGCAAATAGATATAGATTTGGTAACAACCGCCTATTTTCATTTACTGGAGGGTTCGGTAAAATAAAGTCATAAACAACAAATGCTGTGATGTTAGTTTCCTAGTATTGTTTCAACCGAATACTAAAATCTTGGGAGTTTAAGAGACTAACCTGCAACACCATGCCATTTCCTTTTGTGGAAGGTGACGCAAGTTATGCAAACACCCACCTGTCAGAGTGCAGGTTGAGAAACAATATGGGGACGGCATTTGTGGCATTCCCTTTGTGATAAAGCTGATTCCGTTCGTGCGGAATCAGCTTTTTGTTTCCCTTATATATCTCTTTCTTGTTTCCATTTTTTGTGCATATAATAGAAGGGGTAGATGAGAAAAATGATGAGGGGATGAAAATATGAGTCTTTTTACAGTGAAGGGTACGTGGACTGGGAATAGAAACGGGGAAGGGACGATTACCACCGATGGACTTCATACAGTGGTTTCCGCACCAAAACAACTCGACGGTCCGGGTAAAGGAGCAAATCCTGAAGAATTACTAATTGCAGCAGCTACAAATTGTTATATGCTTACTCTTGCGGCTATTTTGTCTAATCGTAATATTGAATACACTCATCTCGATGTTGAAACAGAAGGGACAGTCGGAAAGAATGGAAAGCGCTTAGTCTTTGAAAAGATTGTCCATAAACTAGTTATTTATGTGAAACAAGCTGACGAAGAATTACAAGAAAAATTAATTCAACTTGCACACCGTGCAGAGACAGCCTGCTTTATTTCACAAACACTGAAAGGAAATGTTGAGGTATCCGTTGAACCTGTTGTTAACGTTATTGATTAGCTAGTTCGTTACACCCCTTTTAGGGATACTGCTAATTGGTGGCAAACCAAAAAAGGGGTGTTTATTTCTGAATTATGTAGTGGCAGTATTTTGTGAACATCGGTAGTAAATCATGATTATTGACAGTAATTCATCAAAAATAAAAAAGGCAGTGCGCTCACACTACCTTTCCCATTCCGATTATTCAACTTCGGACACCAAAGTACTGATTTTCCCCTCGTTTGTCCGAAGATACTACACCTTTGGTCACCTCAGCTCATTTTTCATCTTTGCTTGTCCGAAGATACTACAACTTCGGACACACCAGTGTTGATTTTCCCCTTGCTTGTCCGAAGATATTACAACTTCAGACACCTCAGCTCATTTTTCACCTATGCTTGTCCGAAGATACTACAACTTCGCACACACCTGCTCATTTTTCACCTATTTTTGTCCGAAGATACCACAACTTCGGACACACCAGTGCTGATTTTCCCCTTGCTTGTCCGAAGATACCACAACTTCGGACAGAGCAATGCTGATTTTCCCTTGCTTGTCCGAAGATACCACAACTTCGGACACCTCAGCTCATTTTTCACCTATGCTTGTCCGAAGATACTACAACTTCGCACACACCTGCTCATTTTTCACCTTTGCTTGTCCGAAGATACTACAACTTTGGACACACCTGCTCATTTTTCACCTTTGTTTGTCCGAAGATACCACAACTTCGGACAGAGCAATGCTGATTTTCCCTTGCTTGTCCGAAGATACTACAACTTCGGACACACCAGTGATGATTTTCCCTTCGCTTGTCCGAAGATACCACAACTTCGGACAGAGCAATGCTGATTTTCCCTTGCTTGTCCGAAGATACCACAACTTTGGACACACCTGCTCATTTTTCATTATTGCTTGTCTTATCCTCTTTGAGCTTGATATACCTTTAAGTTTGAATAGATGATCTCTAATAATGGAGTTTCGATGCCTTTTTCCTGGGCAATTTTATATAAATAACCTTGTAATTGATCAGCCTCTACGTCAAAACCTTTTTCCATATCACGCTGCATCGATGATTTCATATCATAACTCAATAAATTCGTTGTTTTTAAATGTTCTTCCTCTATGTCCTGATCAATAGGTGCACCAATTGCTCTCATCACAGAACCGATTTCTTTGTAAAGGTTTTGAATAAGCTTTTGACCATTCTGTTCTTCTCGAATTGGACCAATTGCTGATCTCATTAACGTTGTAATGCCTGAAAAACCTGTGATAAACATATATTTATGCCACATCTCTCGATCAATATTATCGCTTAATTGAATCGTTGTTTTCGTTCCAGACATGACATCTGCCAGAATTTCAATACGCTTCGTTCTTTCTCCTGAAAACTCACCGAATAAAGCACGATGACCTGGGCTTGTCTGAATGATTTTCCCCTCGGAATCCAAAGTTGATTCTATGAAGCATAGACCACCAATTACATTTCGGGTATTAAACCTGGATTTAATGACATCCACATGACTGTAACCATTCAAGAGCGGAAGAATCATTGTATCCTTGCCTACATATGGCTCAATACTTTCTAAGGCACCTTCAAGGTGATATTGTTTTGTTGAAAGAATGATAACATCGAATGGACCTGCCTCATCACCCGATTTAATTGTTTTCGGTTGAAGTGTCACATTTCCATGGATGCTTTCAATTTGAAGCCCATGTTTTTGGATTTGTTTTTGTCTATTTTCACGAACCAGGAAAGTAATGTCTTCCCCCTTTTCCAATAAGCGTCCTCCAAAGTAGCCACCAATTGCCCCAGCTCCTACAACTAGTATTCTCAAATTCTGCAACCCCTTTCATTATGACTGTATTATATTATAGCAAAAAAAGACCAGATAAGTACTGGTCTCTTAATCTCTCATTTTTTAGTTAGATACATAATTTGCTGCGGAACGAACTTCGATAGTAAGTGAACCGCCTTTTACAGCCGATTTCAATACCACTGGATATGGACGATTATTTGAAAACTTAAAGTCTAAATACGGATACGCAACTGTCGCGTCATGCCCAACTGGAACATAACCAACTGGTTTTGAGTGGTGATGGACCTCAATCATTTCAAGTCCCGCCTTTGCAACCGCATTATATAGAGTACTAGAAGTTTGACATACTCCTCCCCCATATCCAGGAACAAATTCCTTGTTCACGATTACGGTCGCAAGCGCATAGCCATTTTCTTTTGAGGCATTTCCAACTACTGTATTGAAATAGAAACGGTCCCCAGGTCCCAATACTATATCATTAATTTGATCTGCAGACTTTTTGATATTAAAGCTTCTTCCTTCTACAGAAGCATCAAAATACGTTGTGAAGCTTCCAAGCACAACTTCATTAATACCTTGTACTTGATCTTGTGTAACATTTGGATTTGTTTCTTCAATCGGAAGTATAACTTGCTTATTAAAAATCGAATTATCTAGTAATCTAGTGACAAGCTCATCTTCCTTTAATATCATTTGGCTTTGACCTTGTTGTAATTCTCCAGAAGTACTAAGTTTTGCAGGTATCATTGGTCGATCAATCGTTGCTGCTAAATCACTTGCTATTTGTATTGCTTTTGCTTTTAATTCTTCTTCATTTTGATATTCATCCATGTTCAGAACTTCAATGACACTGTTATCTCGAGGATCGATGATAGAAACTTCCCGTACATCAACGCCTTGCTTTGTCTCAATTACTTCAACAGGCGCTACCTGATGAAGCTCTACAGTCACTGGTTCTTTTTCGATGAGACTGCACCCACTCATTAATAGTACACCTAATAATAATGGCAAAGTTGTTTTCTTCAAATTACTCTCTCCCATAGTTTAATTGTCTTTCTTTTCTTTGGACAATGTTACAAATATTAAGAATGGCTAACAAAAGAACTTACAATGGAATCTTATTAATGAAAAATGAATATATTCCAATTTACTGTAAGTATTTAAATTCCTTCTCGTACTAGGGATATAGACTGAGATGTTTGATAGATGGAAGTGAATGTAGTGGTAAGAATAGTAGTTTAGCAGTAGAAGAAAATAACCTTTTTCACCTCATTAGACGTTGAATAGCTTGTATTTGTTACTAACTTTTGAAATATTTGTCATATTTTTATTATACGTTCTTTCTAAAGAACAAATCAACTAAAAAAACTGCAATCAGAGACATTTGATTGCAGTTTTTTCTTTATATGAGAATCACAAAAATAAGCCAACTTTTATTCTTGAGATAGTTCCTTTGATTTTCGAGTACAGCTTTCCATCGCTGCGATAATAGCCGCGCGAAAGCCCCTTTCTTCAAGGGTTGCAATCGCTTGAATCGTTGAGCCACCCGGTGTGCACACATCGTCTTTTAGTTCGCCAGGATGTTTTTCGGTTTCCAATACCATTTTTGCTGCGCCAAGTATTGCTTGTGATGCAAGTTTATAAGCTTGTTTTCTAGGAATTCCTTGCATAACCGCTCCATCTGCTAAAGCTTCAATAAACAAATAAGCATAGGCTGGTGATGATCCACTTACTGCAGGAATGGCATCCATAAGGCGTTCTTCGATAACCTCAGTTTTTCCAAAACCGTCAAATAGTTGGGTGATTTCTGATAAATCTTCAGTCGTAACATATGAGTTTTCGCAAAGTGCACTCATTCCTTCGCCAACTAATGAAGGTGTATTAGGCATGGAGCGAACTGCCTTTATAGGTTTTTTAAATTGGTTTTCGATAAAATCAAGCGTTATCCCAGCTGCAATTGTAATGATGATCGCCTCTTCTTTTACGACCTCTTTAACTTCATTAATTACCTCAGCATATAAATCTGGTTTTACGGCCAGAAATAAATAATCAGCATGTGTAGCTACTTCTATATTTTTCAATGAAGTTCCGACCTCGTATGTTTTCTTTACGAATTGCAATGTTTTTTCAGTTTTTGCACTCACAATAATTTGTTGTGGAGTGACCACTTCAGAAGCGATGATCCCTTGTATCATAGCTTGGGCCATTTTTCCACATCCAATAAAACCAATTTGTTTGTCCATGTTGTACCTCCTCTATCCTCTACTTTTTCCATTATAGAGAAGTTCTAAGAATAAAAAAACTTAGATGACCCGTGCATAGAATTGGAAAGAGCGGTTAAGATAATCCAAAAAAAGAGGTGAAAAAGATGTATCGATTTGAAAGACTCCTTGATACCGTCTTTGGGTATACAGGCTGGCATGACCTTACAAATACAATGATTCACAGTGAACAAGAACTCGGATCATTATATGAAGACGAAGAAGATGATCCGGTCATGTAATAAAAGACTCCTGGAATGCTTCACTGAGTTCGGTCTGAGTTGAATAGTTCAATTTATCATGATAAGTTGCACATGATTTCTAATGTCAATTAACAATAAAAAAAGCTACTGAGAGATAAAAATCGGAAAAGCTTCGGACATGCATTGGGAAATATGAGCAGGTTGTGTCCGAAGTTGGGGAATCTTCGGACAAGCATAGGTGAAAAATGAGCTGGGGTGTCCGAAGTTGTAGTGTCTTCGGACATGCAAACGTAAAAACAGCAATGCTGTGTCCGAAGTTGTAGTATCTTCGGACAAGATAACGTAAAAACAGCAATGCTGTGTCCGAAGTTGAACTATCTTCGGACAAGCAATAGTGAAAAATAAGCTACTGTGTCCGAAGTTGTAGTACCTTCGGACATGCAAACGTAAAATCAGCAATGCTGTGTCCGAAGTTGTAGTATCTTCGGACAAGCAAACATAAAATCAGCAATGGGGTGTCCGAAGTTGTAGTATCTTTGGACATGCAAACGTAAAATCAGCACTGGGGTGTCCGAAGTTGTAGTACCTTCGGACATGCAAACGTAAAATCAGCAATGAGGTGTCCGAAGTTGAACTATCTTCAGACAAGCAAACGTAAAATCAGCAATGCTGTGTCCGAAGTTGAACTATCTTCAGACAAGCAAACGTAAAATCTGCAATGCTGTGTCCGAAGTTGTGATATCTTCGGACATGAAAACGTAAAATCAGCTATGCTGTGTCCGAAGTTGAAGTATCTTCGGACATGCAAACGCAAAATCAGCTATGCTGTGTCCGAAGTTGCGACATATGTGAATTTGATTTATTTAAATAAGCATTAAACCTAAATATTATCAATAAAATTAATGCGTGAATTCGTTTGTGAATTCACGCATTATGATTTACTATTTCACACTATGAATCGGAACCTTTTTTCAATTAATGGTAGTTCTTTGTTCTGTACGACTATAACAATGACAGCTTATTAGATGATCATTTACCATCCCTGTTGCTTGCATAAATGCGTAGCAAATGGTGGAACCAACAAATTTAAAACCACGCTTTTTTAAATCCTTGCTTAGTTTGTCGCTAATTTCAGTAGTGGTTGGCACTTCACTTAAGGTACTAAAATGGTTTATTATCGGTTTACCACCTACGAATGACCAAATGTATGTATGGAAACTTCCAAACTCTTCTACGACTTTATGAAACGCCCTTGCATTTGTGACAACTGCATTTACTTTAAGCCGATTTCGAACGATTCCCTCGTTCGACAATAATTCGGTAATTTTCTTATCATCATATGTCACAATTTTTTCCGGATCAAAATGATCAAAGGCTTTACGGTAATTTTCTCGCTTTTTTAAAATGGTGTACCAGCTAAGCCCCGCCTGTGCCCCCTCTAAGTTTAAGTATTCAAATAACAAACGGTCATCGTAAACAGGTACACCCCATTCGTGATCGTGGTAATCTATATATATAGGATCATCATTTACCCACCCACATCTTTTCAAAAACTATCCCCACCCTCTATTTCCTTTTAATAAGGATTATACCAGAAGAGTGGGAATAAAGGAGATTCCCCTTTATTCCTTTATTTACCTCCGATTTATTCTTTTATCCCTTCAAGCCATTCTTTATAGCATTCCTTGCATAATGTTTCTTCTCGTTCACCTTCAACATTAACAAATGCAACATAATGAAATCTTTCGTTTTCAAAAGGATCTTGGCAATAAAAACAATTAGTCGTCATTTTTTAACCTCCTATTGAATAATCTTTTTCTTATTTTTATCTATTCGTCCGCGGTTTTTTCACGTTAATAATATCCAAATAAAAAAGAGTCAGCATATGCCGACTCTTTTTTATACTTCTAAATATTTTTCTTTATCGATTCCATTAAAGAAAAAGCTTCGTTGTCCAATTGAAAAAAGCTGTAGTTCATGCATAGCCCTTGTGCAGGCTGTGTAAAAAAGCTTTCTTTCATATTCTCTTCCGTAAACGTCATTTGATGCGTTATAAATAATGACGGCGTCAAACTCGATTCCCTTTGCTAAATACGTTGGTAAAATTAAAACACCTTTATCAAATTGATACGTCTCCTGACTCATTAAGCGGACATGTATTTTATCTTGTAATGCCTGAAATGCTTCGTTACTTTCTACTGCAGTTTTACAAATGACCGCAATCGTTTCATGGCCTTTCTCTTGAAGATCTCTAATTTGATTTAGAATTTCGTTGTGAAGTTTATCCTTGGTGTCCACTTCTTTAAGTATCGGAAGCGATCCTGAACGGTTAAAGGCTTGAATGTCCTCTCCGCCAGCGACAATGCCCTTAGAAAACTCAACAATTTCTTTTGTAGAACGGTAGCTTTTTTTCAACTGAATAACTTCATATTTCTCTTCCTCATAAAGCTCTGGAGATAATAATGTTGGTGCATTCATGGAATGTGCATATATCGCTTGATTGTAATCTCCAAGAATAGTCATCCGACAGTTTGGAAATAGCTGCTTTAAATATTCGAATTGGAACGGAGAATAATCCTGGGCTTCATCAATGAATAAATGACGGATACCAGTATTCGACTTTTTCCCCTCGATTAAGTCCTGTAAATATAAAAATGGGGTTGCATCTTCATAATTTAAATGGTTTTGTTCCAACTGTTTCATGGTGTACGAACAGATTTCGTTCCAATCCTCTGATAATTTTTGTTCATTCACATAAGAAAATAATTGCTTATATAGTCCTTTAATATCAAGATAATCCAATTTTTTAATCGCAATTTTGATAGGTTTAAAATGCTTTCGTACAATTTCCTTAGCGATTAATTTTTCCTCACGTTCATAATCATCAAAGGTATCCTCCGAAAACTCTTGCTTTTTCTGTAATTGCTTAAAGATTTCGAGATGGTCTTCCTTCTCCATTAATTCAGCTTCTTGAAGAACCCAATCCTTTTTACGTTCTTTTCGTTCGAACTTAATAACTTCCTTCATTAACCACTCTGTTACCTTGGTCAATCGATTTGGAATCGAGATGGCTGGGTCCAATGTATAGAAGTATTCTTGAATCGCGTTCTTTGAGATAATTTTTTTTCTGTTAAAAAGAATATTTTTAAAAAGAAGTCCTTTTTCGCCAAGTTCTTTTACATAAGAATCGATTAGTTTCATAAACCCAGTGCTTGCTTTTAAGTTTATTGCTTTAAGCCTCACATTATATTCAGATTGATCCATTGCTGTTAATAAATATTCCATTTGGGAAAATGGATCCTCCACATCAAAAAGGGTGCCTAATCGATGCTCGACATATTCTTGGAATGTAGATTGCTGCATGTTCTCTTCCCCAAGTTCCGGCAGAACAGTCGCAACATAGCTGTTGAAAAGAGGATTTGGTGAAAATAGCATGATATTACTTGAGTTAAGCTGTTCACGATAACGATAAAGTAGGTAAGCGACCCTTTGTAATGCAGCTGACGTTTTCCCTGATCCAGCCACACCTTGAACAATTAAATAACGACTTTTTTCATTTCGGATGATTTTATTTTGTTCACGTTGAATAGTGGCAACGATACTTTTCATTTGTGTGTTCGCATTATTACCGAGCACCTCTTGAAGCATTTCATCCCCAATTGTGACACCCGTATCAAACATACTTTTCATCATACTATTTTTGATAATGAATTGACGTTTTAAAGTCATTTCCCCTTGAATTTTTTCAAAATGGGATTCATATTTTGCTGGACCAGGATAATAATCATAATACATACTAGAAATCGGTGCTCGCCAGTCAAATATTAAAAAATCCTCGTCATTTTTGTCTAATAGGGATGCAATCCCAATATATATTTTCTCTTCTTTTGTTTCTCCCTCTTCCCAAAAATCAAATCGGCCAAAATATGGTGAGTCTTTTAGTCTTTCAAGAACTTTGATTTGCTTATGAATCAATCGATGATTTCTTTCACGTTCACCCAATAGTTCGGATTGCTGCTTAATACTTTGAAATGTTTCAATGACGTCATCAGGTTCATCAAGATTGACAGTTACATCTTCCCAAAATGTTTTTCGAAGGTCGACTAGTTCACTTTTTGCGCCGCCCACCTTTGATTCAATGGTTGATTTCTTACTGTCAATGACCTCCAGTACATCTTCAAGTCTGTCTTGTTCCTGAATCCAGTCTGGATTATTTTTTTCCATGAACACCACTCCTCGTATAAGTGAACTTCTGTCTCTACCCTGATATTGATAATAGTTGACAAACAAAAAATATTGTTATAAAATTATAATAGGGTAATTTGAACGCATTTATTTATATCTTTCAAAAAAAGACAGAACAATGACATCATATCATGTCGTTCTGTCTTTTTCAATGTTTTTTCAGTTATTACTCAGGTTACTCTTCATAAAGTCTAAGGTCCTTTTAATGCCTTCTTCATATGGTGTTGCTGGTAGAGGGCCGATTTCCTTCTCATATTTTGAACCATCTAATACCACTGGTTCCTCTGTTAAATACAGCATTTCTACAACTTCTCTCATTTGTTTATCCAAAATCCCTAAGAATTGAATCATTCCCTTTGTTATAGTAGAAACAGATTTTTTATAATGTAAATGACTTCCTGCAATACTAATGATCTTTTCACCAGTGATAACTCCTGCAGCAGGAATATTCCAACTTTGCCCATATGCTTTATCACATATCGCTAGCTCTACAATTGCCTTTGCCCCATCAGGAGTATAAATATATTCCCTTGCATTTTGTTGATTTCCAACGAACATTGCCTTTTTATTTTGAACCATTTTATCGAACGTGTAAGTCAACATCGCATTTACGGCGTTAGGTCCATAAAAATCTGGAAAATGCGCGATAAGTACTGGTACATTTGCTTGAAATGCTATATTACTGAGCTCCACCCTTATCTTTCCTTTTTTTGTATGAGGATTTTTAGGATGCTCTTCATTTACTTTACGAGTAATTCCGCGACCGTATGCATAAATATTATCAACGATTGCAAGCTTGCTATTTGATAATTCAGCTGCTTGAACGACATTTCTCATTAGAATTGGCTGTTTATCATACCATTCACTATACGGTATATTGATCGCATGAAAAATAACATCAATACCTTTCGCCGCATTCATAAGATCTCTCACATCAAAAACATCCCCTGTAACGATTTGTACTTTTTCACTGTTTTTAAATAGCTTCTCTAATTTTTCTTTTGAACGAGCAAAAGCAATTACTTCAATTTCTTTCTCAATCAACTCTTTAACAATCGCATATCCCATTCCACCTGATGCGCCTAATACTAATGCCTTTTTCATCCGAACCCTCTCCTTTTTATTTATTAACCATCGGTCAATAAGGTGTAAAAAATATAGGAAAGTCTTTTACACTTCCCCATTTAATATTGGTTTTAAAATAAATTCAACATGAGACTCCGCTAGTGTTTTCACATCATGATAGGATTGGTTGCTTCTACAATAATGCGTAACAAAACCATGAATCGATAAGAAAATAGACCAAATATCCTGAATGCTCGATTTTTGGTTACTTAAACTAGAGATTGCATTTGCAAACATTCCATAGCTTTCGAGTGGTTCCTGTTGAATACAGCTTTTTACCTCTTCATCATTAATTAAAAACATTAATTCATATTGGCTTTTATTTGAAAGTCCAAATTCAATATACCCTAATAAAATTTTCTTAACTTTCTCTTCTGGTGGTAAGTTCTGATTCATGATTTGCTGTAAAACACCGTTCAGCATGTCAAAGTCCTGCACAACCATTGCATAAAATAAATCAGCTTTATTTTTAAAATGATAATAAATCGCGCCATGGCTATAATTTAATTTATTTGCAATTTGACGCATTGAAACATGTTGGTAGCCTTTTTGAACAAATAATTCATGGGCAACATCCATTATTTTTTCTCGTGATAATTCCTCTTGAACCTGTTTTCTTGGTGACATTAAAAACAAATCTCCTTTATTAACCACTGTTCAATTATAAATATAGTCCAGTTTTAACCAGATGTCAATCGTTTCCATGCACATTTTTATATAATTGCAATACAATATAAAAGCGGACCCTTTTGAGAGTCCGCCTTCGATTATTCTGCTTTACTTAAAACTTGTTTTTCTTGCTGCTCTTCAGCTTCTTTTGCAGCTTTTTTCTGTTTCATATAACCAATTGCTACAACTGCAGCAACTACGATTAACTCAAAGCCATACTTCACAAAACCATTACTAAAAACTGAACCTAAGAAAGGTTCTGCAACAATCATCTTAGATGCAGTCCAGGCTAATATAGCAGCACCAATTGTAATAATGACCGGGAAACGATCAATTAATTTAATAAATAATGTACTTCCCCAAACCATAATTGGAACTGAAATTATTAGTCCTAACACAACCAGTAAGAAGTTACCGTGAGCAGCACCTGCAACCGCTAATACATTATCAAGACCCATTAGTGCATCAGCAATGATAATCGTACGAATGGCTGCCCAGAAACTGCCAACAGCTTTTATTTCATGGCCTTTGTCATCTGCTAACAGGTTATAAGCAATCCATACAAGAAGTACTCCACCTACTAATCGTAGTCCTGGAATTTCAAGGAGCCACACCACAGCTAAAGTCGCTGCAGCTCTTATGACAATGGCACCTACAGTTCCCCAAATAATTGCTTTCTTCTGTTGTTCTTTTGGTAAATTTCTTGCTGCTAAGCCGATAACAATAGCATTATCCCCCGCTAATACTAAATCAATTGCAATAATAATTAAGAGTGCGGAAAAAAATTCGGCGCTTAAGAATTCCATCAAAAATCTCCCTTCTATTTTTCTTTTATTCTATAAAATTAGGAAATGCCCTTTACTAGAATAAACTACTTGATTATTGCCATACGTTTATCATCAAGACGTTTTTCGATTTTTTCGAGTTCTTTTTTGTCTTTCAAAATCTCTTCTTTGTTCTTTTTAATTAAGTCTTCAATTGACACTGTTTCTATCTTTCTCTTAAGCATTACTCTTCTCACCTCACTACTATTTGTACTAAAAAACAAAAATGACCTTTACCTCATGAGGTAAAGGTCATAAAAATAGACCTCTACCGTAATCTGGTAAAGGTCTTGCTAACAACGTTAGTTGCCAACAAAGCCGAGAGTGGCGACACTCTGAAATGACGACTTTGCTGTAAAAGCTACTCCCCTTTAGGAGAACACTATTCACAATATTTATTATATAATTAATTTTATACAATGTTTATATTTTTGTCAACGATTATCTTATATTTTTTCCGTAAAAGATTTCATCCATTTCTGTAATCAATTTTTCAGCAATCACTAATTCCTCTTCCGGTGTTAGTTTTTCCCTTGTATTACTGAAAAATAAATAGTGTTCCAGGTCAAACTCCTTCAATTTACATTTCGTGTGAAAGATGTTTTCTTGGTACACATTCACATCAATCATGTGATACATTTCCTGTATATCTTCTGGTATATAGTTTTGTATCGAATTTATTTCATGATCAATAAATAGTTTATGTCCTGTCACATCTCTTGTGAATCCGCGAACACGATAATCAATCGTCATCACATCGGTTTCGAACGATTGGATCATATAATTTAATGCTTTTAGAGGGGATATTTCTCCACAGGTTGAAACATCGATGTCCGCCCGAAAAGTGCTAATACCTTCATCTGGATGAGATTCCGGATAGGTATGAACCGTTATATGACTTTTGTCCATTTGTGCAACGACTGATCCTGGTATTGGACCAGGAGATTCTTCAAATACATCCTTTGTTGGATCATTTACTGGTCCCTCTGATACTAAAATTGTTACGCTCGCTCCTTGGGGAACGTAATCCTGCTTTGCGACATTCAAAATATTAGCACCTATAATATCAGCAACATTACTTAGTATCTCGGTTAATCGGTCTGCGTTATAGACATCATCAATATATTCAATATATGCATCTCGTTCTTCTTGAGAACTTGTATAGCAAATATCATACATATTAAAGCTTAGCGATTTCGTAAGATTATTGAAACCATGTAAGTCTAATATCTGGTTCGAATTCATCTCCATATGTTTCATATACTTCTCCCCCTTTTATTATTTTTTCCATATTTTTATATTGGTTGATTCGTGAAAATCTATGCACATTAATGAGATTTTTCATTTTGCGCAAAAAAAAATCCGGCTAAAAAGCCGGACACTGTAACGATATGATCATTTAAAAGGGGGGTATGAAAAAGCTTATCTTTTCCATGTCTTTATCTTACGGTGTAAATATGAACAAACTATGAATAAAGAATTAAGTTTCTATTAAAGTTATAGTAAAGTTAGCTAATTATGATGATGTGAGAGATTTAATGAGATGATCTAAACAACTTTTTGGTTTCTTTCCAACAATTAGATTAATGCCATCGGTATAACCCTCTTCACGCCCACCTAATTCTTCAATTAGTTTGTTACGCCAATACTTAAGCTTATCAGTGTATTCATTGTTTATGGCTAAATTTTTACATTCATTCGGATCTTCTATTAAATCAAATAACTGCTCTTCTCCAGTTTGACTATACCAAATGTATTTTTCCTTACCATTCGTTAGGTAATGATGTGATAAAGAACCATAAGCATGCTCACCATGAATATGCGTTCTCCAATTAGTGGAAGGTTCCTCACACGCCTGTAACACACTTTTTCCGTCTACACTTTCAGGTATCTCAACACCAGCTACATCAAGAAGAGTTGGCATAATATCCCTTATTTCGACAACCTGATTTTTGGTACTATTTTGCTTTAATTTTAATTTATTCCCCGGGTCTGAAAGAATAAATGGAACTTTGGCGCTCCCCTCATAAGGGAGTGCTTTACGATAATAATTATGGTCTCCTAATAACTCCCCATGATCAGAAGCGAATACGATAACTGTATCTTGTAAAACACCATACTCAGCCATTGCATTTAGAAATCTCCCAATTTGATAATCAATATGTGTAATAAGAGCATAATAACCCGCTTGTGCCCTCTTATATCTATTCTTGGGAACATTACCTTTTAATGTGATTGGGTTATATCCCTCTCTTTGAATATCTTCTGTATCAGCCCATTCACCAACAACAGGATCAGGAAGATCCAGTTCTTTGTACATATCATAAAACACTTGCGGTGGATCAAAAGGAGGGTGTGGCCTAACAAATGACATATTCAAAAAAAATGGTTTTGTTGTGTCTCTTCTCCTCAAGAAATCAATTGACTGAGAAACCACCCAATTAGTTGGATGTAATTCTTCAGCAAGATGCCATGGCCTTGCAACTGTTGAGGCATTACAATCCAATCCTAAATCAATTAAATCTACCTGAGAGCCTGCCCGTTCTCTTAACCAGGGTAAATAGTCATCTCCAGTTAGATTAAATGACTCCGACTCAAAATTCTGATATTTAAATCGATTATAATGTAAATAGCCGTCATGCAACACAACATTGTGAAACCCACAAAGATTTCTCGCAGGATAAACATGCATCTTTCCAACACATTGTGTATGATATCCATTTTTCGCTAATTCTCCAGGAAGTGTATGTTCATATTGCCAAGGAACCCGTTCTTGATAACCAACCCTACCGGTTGAGGTTTGAGACATTCCTGTTAGCAACGAGGCTCTAGCAGGAACACAAGTCGGTGTAGCTGAGTAGGCATTTTTAAAAATTACTCCGTTTCTTGCTAGTTGATCAATATTCGGGGTATCAACAACTGGATGATTCAAAATACTTAAGCAATCGCCTCGCATTTGGTCAACCATAATCAATAGGATATTAGGTTTCATCTTTTATCCTCCAAAATAGCTTTCGTTATTACCGCTTCTATAATTACCCCTAATTCAAAAGGGTGGGTTGTTGGTATGAGTAGTTTTAAAAAAACTCATAGTTCGAATTTTTTCTATGAGTTCTTCCTGCATACTCTAAGTTAACTCAGTATAAAAACGGCATCTATCTCCAGGAATGATGGATTTACAAAATTCAACTGGTTTACCAGACAAATCATAGGCCACACGTTCTAATAGTAATGCCGGTAGACCTTCCTTAATTTTAAAATAAGCACTTTCATAATCACGAATTAAGACAGGCTCAAATGCCTCCTTTGCTTTTGTCACTCGAATATTAAATTTCTCTTCAAGCAAATCATAAAGCGAAACTTTACCAATATCCTTTAGGCATTCCATATCAGTAACTAGACTCTTAGGAATATATGATGATTCTAATATAAACGGTTTATCATTTGCACATCGAAGACGCTTTATTTCAACTACTTTTTCCGTTTTTGCTATTTGTAGAGCTTCTCTCACCTTTAGCTTAGGCTCTACAACATCAATTCCAAGGATAATATCCTTCGGATTCATTCCTTTTTCCCTTAACACTTTACTGAAGCTATAAAATCCAGTTAAAGATTGCTCTAGCTTTGGTCTTGCAATAAATGTCCCTTTCCCTTGAGTTCGATACAAAATTCCCTCCTGTACTAACTCTTCAATTGCTTTCCTTGCAGTATTTCGGCTAATATCAAATTGTTCCATCAATTGATTTTCAGAAGGAATTTTATCTCCTACCTTCCACATCCCACTATCAATTGATTCTTTTATTTTTTCTTTTAATTGATGGTAAAGGGGAATAAAACTTTCATGCTGCAAACGGTCCATTCTATTTAATCTGCCTCCTAATAATTATATATACAACTATACCTTATATTAGGATATACTAGAAAATATTTCATCTATTATTCAATACATGAAGTCATTTATCCTACGAGATACTTATTTTTTTAAGCTCCAGTAATTCTTGGCATTGACATAGATTCCTTGCCTAACTCTGCCCAAATATACTTGAATAGGAGCTTTTCCCTGAGTTCTCGATATTCTACATGTTCCCATAAATTACATAATTCATTTGGGTCTTCTAGTAAATCATATAGCTCCCCATAATAGTTATTATAATAAACCGTTAATTTGTAACGTTCATCGACATATGTTTTTAGATGTACCATAGTTGGTTGTGTTCTATACTCACATATGATGTGGTCTCTACATTTTTCCTTCATACCAAACCAGACATCGCTCTGATTTATTCCTGTCATTTGATGCGGTATAGGTATATCGGTTAAACCTAAAAAAGTAGGGGCTAAATCAACTAATGATACCATTGCATTATTTACCACCCCTTTTGGTACCTTTCCAGGGTACCGCACTATAAAAGGAATCTTTATTAGATCTTCATAATGAAAAGCACCCTTATCATGGAGACCATGATGACCAAAAAAATGACCATGATCTGATGTAAATACAACAATAGTGTTATCAGCTATTCCTAATTCATCTAACTTATCAAGTATCTTACCGATATATTTATCCATCATGCTAATCATTCCATAGTATACCGCCATATTTCTTTTGGCATCTGCCTTCGTAACGGAAGTGTGTGATTGAAATCCAATATTCCCAATACCTGTTTCAACATACCTCGAAAAGTCCGGATTTTCCTCTTGTGTCATTTGAAAATGAGGTGGATTATTCTTATGTTCACCCGGCACTACTTCAGGTAATGTCAACTTTTCCGAATTATACATGTTATCCCATGGTTCAGGAACAAGATATGGTGGGTGAGGATCAAAAAAGCTTGCCCATAAAAAGAAATTTTCGTCTTGCTCATGATATTGACTTAGTAAATGGTTAGTCCTTTCGGCAATCCATGAATTATAGTGATATTCCTCTGGTATATCCCATTTGTATGAAATGTTAGGGTCCATATTTCCTGTTGGTGGTAAATAAAAGTCTCTCCAGTTTTTACAGCCCTTTTCTTCTAACCATAGAGCATAATGCTGTCCGACATGTGCTTCATTGGTATGATTTCGAGCTAGCTCAATATGTTCAAAGCCATAAAAGGGACCGTTAAATTCTTTCCAAAAATCTAAGTCCTGCAATACGGGATAAGACTCAAAAGAAGAATATTCTTCAGTTGATTTAAGTGGTTGAAAATGAGCTTTTCCTATTAAGGCAGTTCGATAATTACTCTCCTGAAAATAATCTCCTACCGTCGGAACCTCTTCAGATAATTTTGTACCTAAAGCCCAAGCACCATGCTGACTCGGATATAATCCAGTAATCATCGATGAACGGCTAGGGGTACAAGTAGGGTTCGGGCAATAGGCGCGATTAAATACTGTTCCTTCTTTGACCAACCTATCCAGGTTCGGAGTTGTAATTTCAGTATTAAAAGCACCGATTGTATTATAATGCTGTTGGTCACTTGTAATTAGCAATATATTAGGCTTTGACACAATATCAACTCCTTTTGTAACTTAAATGATTACTATTCAGTTAAAAGCTTAGAAACAATTAACTAAGTTTTGGTTGGTCAGAGAAAGTAACCACACGATTTTTAGTTCCATGTAACTCGAACAAAATAATCTCATTTTCCCCTTCTTTTAACAGCGGTGCCGGAACATAGAGTGTTTTTTGCGGACCAATCTCCCAATACCTTCCAAGGTTGAAACCGTTAATATAAGCAACACCCTTTGTCCATCCTTCAGTATTTATAAAGGTATCTGAAACTTCATTAATATGAAGTGTTCCTTTATAAAATGCAGGAACTTCAGAATAAACTTCATAATCCGTATCAAATGTAAGGCCTGTTAAATCATTTAATGGAAGTGAATGAATTGTCCAATGATATAAAAATTGAGCACCCAATCTGACTCCCTCAGTTATCCCCTTGTAATCTTTTAATTTGGGGCCATAGTTGATCCTCCCCATATTCTCTACTAATATACTTAAAGTAGCGCCTCCATCAGGTATACTTAAGAGTATTTCGGTATCTTCATTCCAGCGCTCAATTACGCCCTTAAATTCACCATCTAAATAGATTAATGCTCTATCATGTACGTCTTGTAAGTTTAATTTTGTCTCAGGTCTAGGACCAGAAACATGAGTAGTATATAAAATAAACCCATAATCTTGTCCAATTTCTTCCATAGTTTCAGGACACGTTTTCGATATTGGGCTGGACAATTGCGGTAGCCCATCAAATAACCGTTTTTGCTGAGTTAAGTGAACTTCTTCATATGCTTTCTTTTTTATAGGTTCTGGTAAGTTAAGTGGTTCTAAGTTAACATATTTAGAGATAACCTCTCGAACCTTAAAGAATTTATCAGTTGGAGTTCCTGATTCATCGATTAGTACATCATAGTCATAACTCGTAATTGTTGGTTCGTACCCTTTCCCATGGTTTGCCCCATTAAAAAAGCCAAAGTTTGTTCCACCGTGGAACATGTAAAAGTTTACGGATGCATTCATTCCTAGCATTCTATCTAATACATCTGCAACATCATCTGCATTCCTTGTATGATGTTCCTCTCCCCAATGGTCAAACCACCCGTTCCAAAACTCCATGCACATTTTGGGGGCATTAGGTTGATATTCCTCTAATTTCGCAAATGACTCTTCAGGTCTTGAGCCAAAATTTGCCGTTTCTAATACCCCAGGAATCATACCACCTTGAAACATGAAATCAGTCGGTCCATCTGAAGTAAACAAGAGTACATCCATCCCCCTAGATACCATTCCATCACGCAGATACTCTAAATATTTGGTATCGTTTCCGTAGCTGCCATACTCGTTTTCAATTTGCATTGCAATTATAGGTCCTCCATTTGTGCAGAGTAGAGGCTTGAATTTTGGTAATAAAACATCATAATATTCATCCACTCTTTTTAAAAAGGGGGCATGATAACAGCGAAGCCTCATTCCCTGATCCTTCAACAGCCAAGAAGGCAATCCTCCAAACTCCCATTCTGCACAAATATAAGGACTTGGGCGAATTATAACGTATAATCCAATTTCAGCTGCAGTCTCTATAAATTTTACAATATCAGCCTGACCTTCAAATTGAAATTCGCCAGGCTTTGGTTCATGAAAGTTCCAAGGCACATAGGTTTCTACAGTATTAAATCCACAGGCTTTCAACTTAAGCAATCGATCCTTCCAATACTCAGGCACGACACGAAAATAATGAATAGCTCCTGAAATAATCTGAATTGGTTCCCCATTAATCATAAATTGTTCATTCTCAGTAGTTAAAACAGACATTATAACCCTCCACTCTATTTATCCAACTCTGGCGATTCAACTTAATTAAGCATCAACACTTCCATACTTCTGTCCCATGTTTGATAAGTTTTCACTAATAGATTCTTCGCTTTCTCTTCTACGCTCAATGCGTTCAAATAGTTTTAATGATAACACCATTATTAGATAAGCCGGGAGGCTCATGCTAAAGAACGGCAGTAATCCTGGAATCCAAAAAAATAATCTGGATACTATGTAAACGATTAATGCTACTAAAATTGTATGAACTGGATAAGAAATACCTATCATTAGAGAGTATGTAAAATATCGAGAGAGTTTAAGATTGTAATGAACAAAAACTGGAACAATATATATCAAAATAGTCATAAAGAGTAGACTACACAAAATCACCCCAATTAATAGGCAAATTGCTAAAATCCCTTCGGCATATTTCATAATGGATAAGTTTACGTACAATACATAACCCATTATAGAAAGCAAAAATCCTATCAGATTGGATTTCCAGAATTCATTCCGAAACGTCTTCCAAAACTCCTTAAATAAAGAAAAATTTTCTTCCCTCTTCATAACCCATTTACGAGTAGTTGCAAATAAGGCCATAGTTGCTGGCATAATGCCAACAACCAGTAAACCTACAAACGAAAAGAAAATCCATAATAACTGAAGTTGTAAAAGCTTCATGATAAATTCAGAAGTTTTATAAAATCTCCCTACTATTCCATCCATCTCCACGGCCATCTTTCCTTTCCAGCTAAAGAATAGGCAGATTAGATGTCTCCATCTTTCAACCTAACGAACTATTAAATAGTAATCGTTGATTCTTTACTTATCTCAACAACTTTACCACCCGAACGAATTGATTCTGTTGCGGCACATCCTACAGCGACACTCATTCTACCAGCGAAAGGCGTCGTTAATGGTTGCTTATTATTTAACACTAGTTCAATAAAATCCTTGCAAATTTTCGGGTCAGCCCCTCCGTGACTTCCTTGCTCTTTTTTCATATCATACGTAACATTACTGTATTCATGCCAAGAACCGGATTTACGAGTTTTAACGTAAACCTTTCCTCCGACATCATCATTCTCGACTCTACCTTTTGTACCAATAAAGGTATAATTCCTTGAATAATCTGGAGTAAAATGACACTGTAAATACGATGCTTTAATTCCGCCCTCTAGTTCCATAATTAACATATTATTATCTTCCACATCAATTTCTTTTCTGAATGCACACTGTGTTAACGTATGTAAGCTAGCCTCGGGGCAAGTATCTTTTTCAGTACATGTTGGACACGTTAAATGATTAGGCTTATCTCCCCCATAATAATCAAGCCCTCCCATTGCAGAGACTTTTTTCGTATACTTACCAGTAATCCAATGAATAACATCTAAATCATGTGAACCCTTTTGTAGTAATAGTGATGTCGTATTTTGAGATGTTCCATGCCAATCATGATAGTAATAGTATCCACCCAAGCCAACAAAGTGTCTGACCCAGACTGCCTTTAATTCACCAATTACACCAGAATCAACGATACCTTTCATTGTCTGATACATACTCATATATCGCATATTGAAGCCAACCATTAAATGTTTCCCACATTTTTTTGCAGTTTCAATTATTCGATCACAACCCTCTACTGTTATTGCTAGTGGCTTTTCGCAATAAACATGTTTTCCCGCTTCAAGAGCTGCGATAGCATGTTCTTCATGTAAGTAATCTGGAGATAAAACGACGATAGCATCAATATCGTCACGTTTGATTAGTTCTTTATAATCTGTTGTAATATATGCACTTTCATTTATTTTTTCTTGAAAAGCTTTTAACTTTTCAAATGAAATATCCGCTGCGCCAACTACTACAGATTTTCCATTTGGATTGTGAAAATACTTTGCAATTCCACTTCTAAGTCCTGCACCTATAATACCAATTCTGACTTGTTCCATTTGCATTCTCTCCCTAACTATGAGTATTGGAAATCGTATAATTCTTTGTGACATATAACCTGAAATAAAAATCTTTTTCCTCAAATTATCCAAACGTTTTCCCAATAATTAAATAAGTTTTCTTATGAATAGATTTATATAATGACATTCCCCCAATTTAAAGTCATCGGGGGAATGTACATATTATTTACTTGGGCTAACCCATTCACCTTCAATATTTGCTTCTGTCAGTAGCTGATTAACATCATTAACGACATCTGCTCCACCTTTAGCCATATACTCTTCAACAAACTTATCCCATTCGGAAATTGGTCTTTGACCTGCAACCATTTTTGTAAGTTCATTTGTCGCAAATTCATTTAATTCTGCAATTTTATCATTATAAACCTCAGAGTGAATACGTCCTACTGGGCTTAAATAAAAGTTAGATTCTAATAACATTTCAACCATAAGGGTATTAAATTCTTTTGCTTCAGGAGCCTTAGATTGGATTGCGTAATCTAACATCGATTTTTCTCCTTCAATCCAGCCACCTTGTTTTTGGTTAAAAAGTGCTTGAGGTGCATATTGGCTATAATCCTCTGTTAGTTCAGGTGCACCATCTACCATCGTATAACCTTTTCCTTCTCCACCCATTGTCCAATCAAAATATTCATTATCTGGATTTTGCTCATCTGCTGGTACATATTGGGTGATATAATCAATCATTTCTAAAATTTTCTCTACTTTTTCTGGGTTGTCTTTTAATTTAGCATTTAACATCCAAACTCTATAGTATCCACTACCCGCTACATATCCTTGTGTACCATCTGGTGCAACAAACGCAGGCATAGCTGCTATTTTTGCATCAGGATTAGATTTTTTTAATGTTGCATAATCAAAGTTAGCAGGTTGTGCACCCTTGTCTTTTCCTGGTTGTTCATACCAGATTCCAACTTTTCCTGCAGTAAAATCTTTGAAGACTTCATTATAAGGTTTTACCGCCCAGTCTTTATCAAGAGCTCCTGCATCGCTTAATTCTTTTAAAGCACTAATTTTCTCTTTACTACCTTCTGAGATTTGGCCAGGAATTAATTTCCCTTCATCATTTTTATGGTACCAGGTATTATTGCTCCAGTAGGCCCCAAATGACGGGTCATATACTAGTCCTTTTGCTAATCCAAGTCCAATCGTATCATCTTTTCCATTACCATCAGGATCTTGTGTTGCAAAAGCAATTGCTACTTCCTTCAGTTCCTCAAAATTTGTTGGCATTTCCAAACCAAGTTTATCAAGCCAGTCTTGACGAATAATTGGTTTTTTTCCACCACTTGCAGGGAAAAACAGTGGAATCGCATAAATATCCCCTTCAACTGTTACAGTATCCCATACCGATTGAGGAATCGCTTTAAGACTTTCATATTTGTCTATGTAATCATTTAATGGTAAGAAAGCACCTTGTTTAGACCACTTTACAAAGTTAACACCAGCAGTCTCATCTCCTATTACATCTGGTAAATCACCTGAAGACATTTTTACCGCAAGCTTATCTGTGTATAAATCAAAAGGAATATATTGCGGTTTGAAATCGATGTCAAATTTTTCATTAACCATTTTAATATTTTCAAAGCCTGGCTCAGGAACTGGATTTTCCCATGTACCATCAAACCAAGAGATTGTCAGTTTTCCATCTTTTTTTTCATTTGAAGAGCTTTCATTTGATGAACAAGCTGCTAGTACACCAAGGAGTAAAATAGTAGAACAACATAAAGCAATTATCCGTTTCATTTCAAAACTTCCCCCTTCATCTTTGCGTTTGATTCATAAAATCTTAAAGTGGTGAGAATCAGAATCCTATTCTTTGACTGACCCTAGCATCACTCCCTTCGCAAAGTGCTTTTGAAGAAACGGGTATACTAGCAAAATTGGAATTGTGGCAATTAGAATTGCCGCCATCCCTATTGTTTCAGCAGGTGGAGGATTATCCATTGTTGCTTGCATCCCAACATCCAACATATTACCTTGATTTAAAATAACTAATTGTCGAAGGATAACCTGTACAGTCCACTTTGCAGGATCATTTAAATAAAGAAGAGCTGTAAAATACGAATTCCAGATTCCAACTGCATAAAACAGTCCGAAAGCTGCTAGGGCTGGCTTTGATAAAGGCAGAATGATCTTTCCAAAAATTTGTAAATCGTTTGCTCCATCGATGATCGCTGCTTCCGTTAAATCGTGTGGTAGATTCATAAAGAATTGCCTCATAACAATCAAGTTAAATGAACTGATGGCTGTTGGAATGATCAATGACCACAATGAATCCATGAGACCAGTTGCTTGTACAACCATATATGTAGGTATCATTCCAGCTCCGAACACAAAAGTAAATAATACGAGAAACAAATACACTCTTTGGCCAAGAATATTTCTAGACAATGCATAAGCCATCATAGACGTTAAGAGTAAACTGACAAATGTACCTACTATGGTTACATAAATCGTTACCCCAAGCGAGCGAACAAATTCTTTAGAGCCTAAGATATACTCATACGCATCTAACACCCAGGTTTTCGGAAAAAGGAGTAAGTCAGATTGTACAAATTCTTCATATGTTGCGAATGAGACCACGAACATGTAATAAAACGGAAAGATCATTGTTAATGCTATGATGATAAGTAATACATAGTTTACAAGATTTACAGCTTTTTCTGACTTCGTATTATTTTGTTGCAACTAAATTTCCTCCCATCCTAGTAAACTCCCTCATCGCCAAACCGTTTTGCTAATCGGTTAGCACCGACAATTAAGATCAATCCAACTATTGATTTAAATAACCCAACAGCAGTAGCAAAACTGAAATCTGAGTTTTGAATTCCTTTGAAATAAACAAAAGTATCAAGTACATTTCCAACTTCCATTGTGAATGGAGTTAACATTAAATAAATTTGTTCAAAGCCAACGTCCAATACACTTCCAAGTCTCAATATCAATAAAATAATGATAGTACTACGAAGTGCTGGTAATGTTATATGCCAAATTTGTCTCCATCGGTTCGCTCCGTCAACGGCCGCAGCCTCATACAAACTAGGATTTATCCCTGATAGTGCAGCAAGGAAAATAATCGTACTCCAACCTGATTCCTTCCAAATAACCTCTAGTACTACTAACGGCATAAACCAGTTAGGATCTTGTAAAAATGCTATCGGCTCCATACCAAAAACCGTTCCTAATACTCTGTTTACTATCCCATCAGACTTTAATAGAATCGTAACAAGTCCGATAACTACAACCCAGGATAGGAAATGTGGTAAATATACAATGGATTGAATTGTCCTTTTGAAAAATGTATTCCGAACCTCATTTAGCATGAGTGCTAGAATAATAGATACTGGGAAGGCAAATACAATTTGAAGGAAAGAAAGGTATAAAGTATTCCAGAGAACCCTAATAACTTCTTGGTCTTCAAAAATTGTTTTAAAGTGCTTTAATCCGACCCACTCACTATTAAGAAATCCTTGAAAGGCACTGTAATCCTGAAAGGCTATAATATTTCCTGCCATTGGTACATATCGGTATATTAGAAAATAAAGCAGACCCGGAAGCAATAATATATAAAGGTACCTTTCTTTCCAAAGTCTGGACCATACGCTTTTCTTGGATTCAATCAGTATGTTGGTCTGGACTTTTTGAATTTTTCCAGATTCTGTTTTTTGCAAATTTTCCACTTTTGTATCACTCCCTTAATTCGTTTTTCGGAAAACTATCCAAACGTTTTCCTCACTTGTTAAAAAAAAGAGCATTTATAGCCTTCTAAAATTTGAGGATTCCCTTACTATCAATTTATTTGGTAAGAGTATTTTCATAGGTAATGTTATTTTCCCTTCAACTATATCTACAATTGTTTTTGCTGCAATAGCTCCTAATTCATATTTCGGGACATCAATTGTAGATAAAGGCGGGGATGAATATTGGGACATGTCGATATTATCTATAGATATAAAAGCAATATCATCCGGTATTTTTAATTCATTCTCAGTCACAGCCCTCATTGCTGCAATTGCCATCAGATCGCTGGCACAGAAGATAGCCGTTGGAAGGTTCCTAGATTTTGTTTGAATCAATTGACTCATTTCAAAATAACTTTTTTTCATGTTCCATTCTGTATTGATTACCCATTCGGGATTTATGTTAAGACCAAACTCTTCCAAAGCGTTTCTGTATCCCTTGTACCTTTTTTCTTCATTTAAATTCTTGAAATTTTCCCCAACTCCCCCACCTAAAAAACCAATCTTCTGATGGCCCTGTTTTACTAGTTCCTTAATCGCTTTTTTAACTGCTGATTCTCGGTCATAATCTATCACAGTTAATTCCTTATCTGTATAAAAAAAATCTAGGCCAACAATAGGTATAAACTGCATGATATAATCTAAAACACTTTGTTCTAAATGATCAATTAGAATTAATCCTTCGATACCTGATTCATGTATGGTTTTAAAAAGCAATGATTCATTTTGTAACTCTTCCTTATTGATACTAGTCAAGGAATAATCGGATTTTATTAGAGTGTCGTTAACCCCCTCATACAATCTCGAAAAATATGGATTTAGTTCTGCAATTTTGGGGTTAGCAACCCATCCTATCTTCATAGTCCTTAATTTTTCTGTACTTTGATTCGTTACCAATTTACGGGCATTTTCATTTGGTACATACCCAAGTTCCTTAACCGCATTCCACACTTTTTGAATGGTCTCTGGTTTTACATTTCGCGATTTATCATTTTGAATTACTCTAGATACTGTTGATATGGATACACCAACGTGTTCAGCGATGTCTTTTAATCTAACCACAATACACCCTAGCCTCCTGTAGTATGCGTTTTCTTTTTGGAACAAATTAAAATGTGTATGTTTATTAAAATGAGGGTTAACACATTGATGTGTTATTAGGTTGTTGGTACAACTACTTTCAAAAAAAAGAAGCAGGACTTTTTTAAGAATGGAAGTCAAAAAGCTTTATTAATTCGATTATATGTTTTTGTTTTTGGGACTGTCAACTAATATTTTGAATTTTTACATTTAACAAACTATTATTTTTCTTGAAAGACTCAAACCCGTATACCTTTTCAAAGTACAAGTCATGTAAAGTTCCATATTGAGCTTTTTTCAGTCTGCTTCCCCGTAACACATATAATCATTTGATTAGAACATACCCAAATAGCAATATTTGCATACTTTTAAAGCAATTTTTACGCATCTTTGAGCATCCCTGCTATGGTACACTCAACTTTGAAACCGCTTTATTATTGGATTTATCAGCATTTCAGTATAAAAGGCAGGTGTAGAAAAATGAGAGTTTATCATGATAAATTGTTTAGTAAAAAATTTATGAGGCCGAAGTTTACCATTCAACATAAATCGGATCGGAAAACAGCTTCTAACTTCCACTCACACTCAGGTTTTGAAATTGTGTGGCTCCAAAAAGGAGAAGCCACATACATTTTTGAAGAAAAAGTCTTTCGTTTAACGAAAGGACAAATATTATTTTTTAAAAGCACTGATTTTCACAAAGTTAAATTACATGATGGTGTGCCATATGAACGAGTTGTTACTCTATTCTCTGAAAGCTTTCTTACGTTTAAACATCCTATTTTTGAGAAGTTTAAAGGCTTTTTGGACAACCTTCCTTCCCCTCAATATGTTTTGAATGTACAGCCCTGGAAGGAAGAACAACTTCAGCATATCATCGATCATTTATTGTTTGAGCAAGAGAATGAAGATCTCTGGGAAAAGGAAGCAGCACTAGAATTATACCTCCTCGAACTCCTATTATTTCTATGCAGAGAAATTCAATCATCCTTTGCGCAGAATTCCCATTTAATTGTAAAGCGTGACTCTCAAAAAGTAGAAATGCTAGAACGTATCTTAAAGGAAATCAATGAAATCTGGAATACGGATTGGCGTCTTGATTCACTAGCTCTAACTCTACATCTAAATAAATATTACCTTTGTCATTTTTTTAAAAAAGAATTTGGTCTTACCATCCACGATTATATACTTCAAAGAAGAATTTACGAAGCGAAAAAACTACTTATTTCAACAAGTTCTCCTATTAATCAGGTATCTGAAAAAGTAGGTTTTTCCTCCCCTTCCAGTTTTATCAGAAGCTTCAAACAACAGGTCAGCATGACTCCAAAACAATATCGAACAAATGCCCAAATCCTCTAACTCAGATTTGTGGATTTGGGCGATTTAAGGAGGTGATTACTGCTCAAGAGTCGGGTTTTTCGTCTGTATTTCATTTACATAAAAAAGGAGGCCAAATAGTGAGGAAGTTTAAACGTTTTATTACGGTACTACTGTGTTTTCTATTATTATTGCCTAATATGAGTTTGAATGTGTTTGCTGCTGAAGGTGAAACCACAGAGATGGTTGATATACCTGAATCCTCTGATTGGAAAGGTGCAATCGGAGGCGATGTTGGAGGTAATGACAAAATTACTGCTGAAAACTTTTTGATTAAGGAAAATGGAGATGGCTCTGTCAAAATAAGCGTTATGAACAATCGTGGTAAAATTGCAAATGAAACAGAAGGTATTGCATATTATTACCAGCAAGTTGATCCTACAGATAATTTTGAATTACAAGCTAAGGTGAAGGTCGAATCCTTTGAGACAAATAATCAAGTTGGATTTGGAATTATGCTAAGAGGCAACTTATTAACTTCTACCGATGTAAAAACTGGTGATTATCTTGCGGTAGGTGGTATCAAGCAAGATATTAGAGGGTTTTATAAATACAGTAGCGCTTCGTCTGTATATCCAGATGAACTAGACTTTACAGCAAATAACCCTGCTCCTGGTGAAGAGTATACACTTAAGGTTAGAAAAGAAGGAAATATTTATCAATTAACAGTCGGTGAAGAAACAAAAACGTTCACAGATTATAGTGGGGAAATGAATTATGTTGGACTTTTCGCAGCAAGAAATGTAAGCGTTACCTACAGTGATGTCAAATTAATTCAAGATCGCCCGATTGAAACCGGAGATTGGGAGTTTAGGGCATTTGGAAGTAACACAAGTGAGTCTAGAAACCCTGATCCCATTATAAATGATGATGGAACAATTACAATTACTGCTACTGGCGGAAAAATAGCAAACGGTGATGAGGGTATTTCCTATTATTTCAAAGAAATTCCGGCTAATGCAAACTTTACTTTAACAACAAAAGCTAGCGTAAAGAACTTCAATAGCAACAGTAGTATATCTACTCCGAACCAAAAGTCCTTTGGTCTTATGCTAAGAGACAGTGTTGGTGAAAATAGTGATAGTAGTAAACAAACTTCTAATTTTGTTGCAGTAGGTGCTTTGGATTTAGCTATGAAACCTTTTTATAATCAAAATGGCCAACTTATAAAATTGGAGAACTTCGCAGATGTAAATACTCCAGCTGCAAATGAAGTTTATGATCTAGAAATTCAGAAGTCAGGAAATGTATGTAAAGTATCCATAAATGGAGTCTCTGAAGTAATAACTGTGGACAATTTATTTAGTGATTCTGTCTTCGCTGGACTATATGTTGCTCGTGATGCTGAAATTACATTCAACAATTTCAATATAGTTATAGACACGAAGAAAGTATCGACACTGGAAGTTAACACGGATAATATGAAAACCGAATATCTAGTAAACGAAGAATTAAATACTGATGGCTTAGTCGTTAAAGCCATTTACAATAATGGTGAAGAAGCGATCTTATCTGAAAACGACTATATTATTACTGGTTTTGATAGCAGTAGTGTTGGAACAAATACGATTACAGTTAACTTTGGAGGAGCTAAAGAGACCATTGATTTAAGAATTAAAGAATTGACCTTATTAGATTTAACGATTAAGTACTATCCCGCTAAAACGGTTTACTATCCAGGTGACAAATTTGACCCAGCAGGCTTAGTAGTACTAGGAAAATATGATAATGGAGAAACCTATATTCTATCCGAAGATCAGCTAGATTTTAAAGTTGACAATGTCTTAATTGATAGGGCATCTGCATTTAATACCCCTGGTACAAAGACCGTTACAATTGTACCAAGAGATTTCCCTGCTGTAACAGCAAGCTTCAATGTAACTGTAAAAGATACTGAGCTTGAAGGGCTTGAGATAAAGAAACAACCTGTTAAAACACAATATTTTATTGGTGATCCACTCGATCTTACTGGATTGGTCGTTTATGCCATCTATAAGGACGGATCTCAGGTAAGATTACTAGAAAATGAATATGATATCTCTAATTTTGATACGACAACACCTGGAGACAAGAATGTAGTAATCAGCCATAAGGATGCCAGTAAAACTATCACATTCAATGTAAAAGAAAAGGAAGTACTTGAATTAAAAATAACTGAGTTTCCTAATACAACTTTTGCAATCGGTGACACGTTTGCATCTAATGGATTAGAAGTTTCAAAGGTTTACGATAATGGAGATCAAGAGGTATTATCAACTGATGCCTATGATGTTGACTCCAGTTCATTCAATAGTGATATGACCGGTACGTACCCTATTACTGTGAGTCCAACAGTAGATTTGGGAGTCGACCCAATCACATATAAGGTTACAGTTCGAGAAAAAACAGCCTACAATTTTGATTTTATTCGGTTCGGGCAATCAACATCGGACGAAAGAAATACAATTGAGTACCTAGAGAATGATACCATTCGTTTAGCTGCAATTGATGGTGGTGGTAAGGTTACTGGAGACCATGATGGAATCTCCTTCTATTACACCGAAATTGATGCGAATGAAGATAATTTTGAGCTCTCAGCTGATATCAAAGTTGTTGAATACGCAAAAAATCCTCATGATGGACAAGAATCATTCGGAATAATGGCAAGAGATGCCATATACGAAACGGGCGACCAAAAAGGAATATTTGCGAGTAATATTGCCGCAATCGGAGGTTTTTCAGGTGATACTCGGGATGAAAACGGAACACAACTGTTTGTTCGAACAGGGGTAACATCACCGGATGGTACAGGAAGCCAAGGTATTCAAAAAGAAATGGTAAAGGCAGAAAGACCAACAACTGCTAATACTCATCCAAACAAAACATATCATCTTACACTTAAGAAAACGAATAGTGGTTTTACGGGAATACTAAATGACGGTGAGAAATCGATTGAAAAAGAGATCTATGCACCTGATCTTTTAAACGTTCAAAATGGAAAGGCATATGTCGGTTTCTATACCGCACGTGTAGCAACAATTGAAGTGAGTAATATAGACTTCAAAGTAACAGCTGCAGAAACAGATGCTCCTAAAGGAGAAGCACCTATTAAGGAGGTCACACCTCAGTTTGACATTTTATCATTGGAAAGGACTTCTGATGAGAATTATCGCCTTATCGTTCAATCAAATGTGAATGGAACTGTGACGATTAAAGAAGGCAATGAAACGATTCGTTATGATGAACCTATTTTTGCCGGGCAAAAGCTTGAAATACAAACAAAAATCGCAGTAAATGCACCTACAAATTTTAGTTTTGTATTCATACCTGACGAAACTCAAAAACTATCAGACTATAATAGAATCATTCGAAACTTCACCATTGAAATGAAGGCATTTGCCGAAGATGGAAATATCTATGTTTCCCCTAACGGATTGAGTTCTGGTGACGGCTCAAAAGAAAATCCGTTAGACTTAGATACGGCCATAGAATTTGTAAAACCAGGTCAACGCATTTATGTGATGGAAGGTCACTATGTGAGAAATGCGATACTTGAAATTAAGAAATACAATGACGGCACTGAAGATGCGATGAAGTACTTATGGGCTGACCCTGCCGCCACAAGTAGACCAATTATTGACTTTGATAAGAAAACGGAAGGTGTTATCCATAGCGGTAACTACTGGCATGTAAGAGGCTTAGACTTTATTCAATCTGCCGGCAACACAAAAGGTTACACAGTTGGCGGTAACCACAATATTATTGAAAACATTAAAACGTACCAGAACGGAGACACAGGTCTACAAATCAGCCGTACGGACGACTCTACTACTATAGCTGATTGGCCATCTTATAACTTGATTCTTAACAGTGAATCATTTGATAACCGTGATCCATCTGACAATAATGCAGATGGTTTTGCTGCAAAACTCACGGTTGGAGAAGGAAATATTTTTAGGGGTACGATCGCTCATAATAATATTGATGATGGATGGGATCTCTATACAAAGGTTGGTACAGGTGCTATTGGAGCAGTTACAATTGAGAATAGCATCGCTTATAACAACGGTTTCTTAACAAATGGAACTGTTGGGAATGGTGATAAAAACGGTTTTAAGCTTGGTGGTGAAGGAGTCCATGTCCCTCATACTATCAAAAATAGTGTTGCTTTCGGTAACGGTGCAGCAGGTTTCACAAGTAATAGTAATCCAGGTGTGATTGCCGAAAATAACTACGCATTTAATAATGCCGGTGGAAATATGGCATTCACAACATATGGTCACATTACTCCTGACTTTACAATTGATGGGTTTCTATCTTTCTTCACAGAAGACAGTCAAAAGAAAACAAAAGACAATTATCAACACACTGATTTAGATAAGAACTTCATGTTTAATGGAGAACAATCTGTTAATAAGTCTGGTGATGTGCTGCCTAATGAGCTCATGCAATCCTTGGCTACCATCCAAAACTTTGAACGAAGTCAAGATGGTGAAATCCATTGGAATGGTGTTTGGGATACGTTTGGTGACTTTATCGCAAAATATGAGGAACCTAAAACTGAAAACCCAGACGAGCCAGGTGAAGAACAGCCTGAAGAACCTAAGAATGAAAATCCAGAACAACCAGGTGAGGAACAGCCTGAAGAACCTGAGACTGAAAATCCAGAACAACCGGGAGAAGAAACTCCTGACAATGAAGATGACAACCATCAACCGGGAGATAAAACACCAAGTTCTGATGAAAACGGAGATAAATCTCAAGGGACAGATAAACAAACAGATAACAACAAATTACCTAAAACAGCAACCTCTGTATACAACTGGCTCGTTCTCGGTATCGTATTAATATTTATTGGTGTTAGTGTTGGTGTTGTACATTATCGTAGAAAAGGTTTTGTTTCCTAAACATACTTGTTTCGCTAAAAAGAGAGGGTCTCCCCTCTCTTTTTTTACCTCCTTCTATCAAAGCCTCCTCTATTACATAGATAATCATTAATTCAGAATTTCTCTCTTTAGCAATATCCGCATACTTTTATAGCAATATGTTGCTATAGTTTAGTGTCAAGCCTATGTTACACTCTCCTTTGTAACCGTTTTATTGATTTAATATTCAGATAGTTCTTTTGACCTATCGGGGAGGTGAGTCATTTTTACTAGTATTTGAATTACTAGTTTATAGTTCTACTTATTGTCTATAGAAAGGAGATTTTAATGAATGAGTACAATTAAACGTTACTTTTATTTGACATTGGTAGTTTTGCTCACATTCACAAGTTTATTTTCTACCGTATCTATTAATCCTGTTTATGCTGAAGAAACGGATGCTTCCACCTTCCTTTTTGAAGCAGATTTCAATAATGAAACGACTGGGGAACGTCCAGCAGATTTTGACGTATCGGAGGGCGGTGGCACTGTAGAAGTAACAGAAGTCCCTGATACTTCAAACAAAAGTGTATTTTTAAGTGACACAAGTGAGACAGCTGATGTAAAGTTAAGCAAATCCTTCGACGAGCTTGTTGGTGTTGTTACCGTTCAAATGAAATTTATGCAACCGAAGTATACAAGCTCCACAAAGGTAATGAGAGTAAAAGGAGACGGAACTCCTATCATTATTGAAACTAAAGACAATAACATATCATATCGTACTGGCAGCACCTATGAACCGTTAGTCCCTCTCGAGGAAAATGTATGGTATGACATCAAGACTGAAATTGATTTAATAAATCAAACAGCAAATGTCTATATCAATGGAGAACTTAAGTTAGAGAATGCTCAGTTAAATGAACCTGCCACAAAAATTAGTTATTTTGAAACATTTACACCTGGCAGTAAAGCACTTGGGCATTATGTTGATGATATTAAAATTTCTGGTTCGTTACCAGAGGTTGATCCTGAACAACCTACAGATCCCGAGGATCCATCTGAGCCGACACCTCCTACTGAACCAGGTGCAGGTGGAATCTATGAGGCGGAAGATGGAAAGTTAGTAAATGCTATCATAGACAACAAACATCCTGGATTTACGGGAACTGGTTTCGTAGATATGGTACCGAATGCACCAGGAGGTTCAATCGAATGGACTATAGATGTACCTGTTGGTGGAGAATACACGTTGGATTTTCGTTATGCCCATGGCGGAACGGATGAGCGTCCAGGAGAAATAAAAGTTAATGGAGAAATTGTCGAACCTAAATTAGCCTTTAACCCTACAGGTGGTTTTGCAAATTGGACCTACACGTCAACTAAAGCTACCTTTCAAGCCGGTGAAAATGTTATCGTAGCTACCGGTATTGGGGCGAGTGGTGGTGCAAATATCGATCATCTAAAAGTGTATATGGAATACGATCAAATTTATGAAGCAGAAGATGCCCTACTTGATGAAACAGGGGTTATCATCGATAATCAGCATACTGGTTTTACAGGAACAGGATTTATTGATTACAAGCCAAATCAACCAGGCAGTTGGGTTGAGTGGACAGTGAATGTTCCAACTGATGGAGAATACTTCCTTGACTTTAGATATGCTTCCGGTGGAACTGATGCAAGACCAGCAGAGATTAAAGTAAATGATGAAGTCGTTACAGAATCATTAGCTTTTGATCCAACTGGCGCATGGACAACTTGGGTATACACTTCCACAAAAGCGACCCTAAAAGCTGGTGAGAATAAAATTCGTGCTACAGGTGTTGGTACTAGTGGCGGCGCAAATATTGATCATTTACGAATCCACAATAAAGAAACTGGATCAGATGAAGGTCCTATCGATACAGAGGACTCTGAAGTAAAGGATATAGTTAGCGGACTTTACTTGAAAAAGTTAAATGAGTTAGGAGTAATCGTTGAAAAACAGCCTGAAGATACCGATTCTATTACAAGACTTGAATTCATGTCTTTAATAAATAGTAAACTTGGATTAGCTAAAGAAGAGCAATTCAAAGGATTAAGCACTGAATCGGAGGTTTGGGAAGTTTCTTTAAATGAATGGTATTCTTATGTTCTAGCTGCTGCTAAACAAGCTGGATACATGGATGCTCTTGTGAGAAACGGAAAGATTCAACCTAACAAGACCCTTAAGAAAAAGGAAGCTGTAAAAATTATTCAAGAGCTAAACGGCTCCACAACAATTGCAGATAATAACAAAGAACTTACATGGGGGGAAGCTAAGAATCTTGTTAATACCCTTCCATCAGAAGAACAAAGGAAAACAGTACAAATCGCGGATGTTCATGCAATTTCAAGCAATCTTATTGCGGTAACATTAAATAGTAGTTTTGATGAATTTGATTTCTCTGATATTAGTGTGGTTTACCCTACTGGCAATTGGACGACCCTAAGCCCTAACTTTAAGAATCTTAGAATCGACAAGGCCGCAAAAGGTAAGAATAAATTTGGTCAAACGGTCCTTATTTTAAATAGTTTAGATGAGTTGGATCAGAACGGGAAGTATATCGTAGAACCTGAGAAAATAACTTTTAAAGGCGATTTAAACGACGCGATTCGCAAAGCAGATAATCTATTAACCTGGCAAATGGAAAACGGTGGTTGGACAAAGAACTGGCCACATATCTATGAACGTCCATGGGATGGTAAGGAACCGCGTTCAGAATGGGTAGCAAATGGTGTTGAATTAGGAACGATTGATAATGATGCAACGATTAAGGAAATTCTTTTCTTAGCCGAAGTATATCGTGAAACTGGTGATAAAAAATACAAAGATAGCATTGAAAAAGGCTTTGAATTCTTGTTCCAATTACAATATGACACAGGTGGATTCGCTCAGGTTTATCCTAGACGCGGCAACTACTCTGACTATGTCACATTTAATGATGAGGCGATGATCAATGTCTTGGAAATGATGGATGATGTTGTCGAAAAGAGATATCCATTCGATTCAGATGTAATAAATGATTCTTATGGTAAAAGAATCAAACTATCCATTAAGAGTGGAATTGATTATATCTTAAAGGCACAAATCAAATTCTCTGATGGAACATTAACCGCTTGGGGTGCTCAGCACGATCCATATACGTTTGAACCACAAAAAGCACGTGCATATGAGCATGCTTCAGTTTCAGGTTCAGAATCTATTGGAATCATAAGATTCCTTATGTCTCGTCCACAAACTGACGAAATAAAGAAGTCTGTTCGATCTGCGCTAGAGTGGTTAGATGAGGTTAAACTTGAAAATACGCGATATGTAAGTGGTGATCCAAATAATGTGTATTTTGTAGAAGATTCGAATTCAACGGCATGGTACAGATTTTATGAGATTGGTACCAATCGTGGAATCTTCTCAGGCCGCGATGGCGTCATTAAGTATGACATTATGGAAATTGAAGAAGAAAGACGAAATGGCTATTCTTGGGGTGGTCACTGGGGTACGAAATTATTAAGTACCGCTGAAGAAACTGGATATTTTACAAATAATGTATATATTCAGGTTGTTGGTAGTAACTCTAAGGATCTATATGATAGACAATTAGAAGATGGTGATATCAAAGTTGTGAAAAGTCTAGAAAAACAGATAAGCCAAATTGAAAATGAAATTTTTGTTGCTAAAGATGGAACTGGAGATTATGCAACTATCCAGGCAGCAATTGACGCAATTCCTGCAAACAATACAACTCCAATCACAATTTTTATCAAAAACGGAGTCTATAAAGAAGTTGTTACTGTGCCGAATAATAAACCTTTTATTACAATGATTGGTGAAGATCCAGTAAACACAATTATTACTTTCGATAACTTTGCAGGTCGAGATAATGGTGTTGGCGGAACTCTTGGTACAAGCGGAAGTGCCAGTGTGTATTTACGCGCAAATGATTTTAGAGTAGAAAATGTAACATTCGAAAACTCTTTCGATGAAAGCTCCACAGATGTGAGCGGAAAACAAGCTGTTGCCGTATATGCTGCTGGGGAACGTCAATATTTTAAAAATGTAAGATTTATAGGAAACCAAGATACACTATATGTGCACTCTGGAACCCAATACTATAATCAAGTATATGTTGAGGGCGATGTCGATTTCATCTTCGGTGCAGCAAGAGTTGTATTTGAGGATTCTATCATTCACTCACTTAACCGTGGTTCAGACTCAAATAATGGATATATCACGGCTGCAAGTACATTAATCACGGACCAATACGGTATCTTGATTAAGGATAGTAAACTAACAAGTAATGCCCCTGCTGGTACTGTATATTTAGGCAGACCTTGGCCGGCTGGTGGCAATCCGAATGCGATTGGTAGTGTGGTCATTATGAATAGTGAACTTGGTGACCATATTAAAACAGAGGGTTGGACTTCCATGAGTGGTTTAAATCCTGAAGATGCCCGCTTGTTTGAGTATAAAAACTACGGCCCCGGTGCTGCAATCAATGAATCAAGAAGACAGCTTACAGATGAAGAGGCTGCTAACTGGACAGTACAAAATGTATTAAAAGGTTGGGATCCAACTGAGGGTGAAGATTGTGAGAAACCTGGTAATGGACCGAAGCCTGGTAAAGGCCCTAAAACAGCTGATGGTCAAAATCCTGGAAATAATCAAATACCAGGATATTGCAAACAATCCGAAAATTAAATTGTCGTGTACTTAAGCTTTCAATATAGTTTATCGGTTCACAGGAAAAGAGAGGGTCTCCCCTCTCTTTTTATCATGCAAATGCCTTATTTTCCTCTTCATTCTTAAAAAAGCTCTTCATCGCATGAAATACGTCTGCTTTTTGCTTTAAAATATAGTACCTAAATCTTTCATCCTCAATGTTCTTATAGGCTGACATAAGGGTTGAATGGCGGTTATACTGATTTACTTCTCCATAGCCAAACATATTAGAAACCTTCATTAATTCGCTCACTAACTTCACACATCTTGCATTATCTGAGGTTAAATTATCTCCGTCTGAGAAATGAAATGGATAAATATTATAACGGGCTGCTGGATACTTGTCATCAATTACTTCTAACGCTTTGCGGTACACGGATGAACAAATTGTACCCCCACTTTCACCTTTTGAGAAAAAGTCCTCTTCTGACACGACTTTAGCCTCCGTATGGTGAGCAATAAATTCGATTTCCACCGTTTCATATTTTGTACGCAGGAATCGAGTCATCCAGAAAAAGAAACTTCTTGCCATATACTTCTCCCAAATTCCCATACTTCCACTCGTATCCATCATCGCAAGCACCACAGCCTTTGAATCTGGTTTTACAATCTCATTCCACGTTTTAAACTTCAAATCCTCTCGGTAAATTGGATGGAAGCTAGGCTTCCCTGCCATCGCATTTCGTTTGTATGCCGCCATCATTGTCCGTTTCTTATCAATATTCCCCATTAAACCTGTTCGACGAATATCATTAAATTCAATGTTTTCTACAATGTTTTGATCCTGTTCTTTCCGCTTTAGATTTGGCAACTCTAATTCTTTAAATAAAGCTTCCTCAAGCTCCATTAGAGAAACTTCTGCCTCATAATAATCTTCACCGGCTTGATCACCTGCACCTTGCCCTTTTCCAGGCCCTGCCTTTCCTGCACTTTGTCCGGACCCATCTCTTGCAATAACGTCACCAACCTGGCTATCTCCATCTCCTTGGCCAACATGTTTATTTTTATCATAGTTATAACGGATTTTATATTCGTCTAAAGAACGAATCGGAATTTTAACAACATCTTTTCCGTTTGACATAATTATACTTTCTTCAGTTATCAAATCAGGTAAATTATTCTTAATTGCATCCTGTACCTTCTCTTGGTGTCTTGTTTGATCATCATGGCCTTTGCGATGGAGGGACCAATCTTCTTGGGAAATGACAAAGTTCTTTGAATTACCTTTCGACATAATCTTTCCCCTCCTAAAATTTTTTTTATTAAACCATTCACATTTTTACCTTGATCCTCATACATTATCTTGACGGTTTGTGAAAGAACTTCGTAAAACGAATAAACTGTACTAAACAAAACCTTTTTGAAATAAAAAAGAGACCAACTACTGCCTACTCTTTAGCAAAAATTAACCAATAGTAGATTACTCTATACTATGCAAGAACATTGATTTATTGACAAAAAATTTCGCAAATTGGGCGATTTGTCTTAAAAATAGACAAGTTCCTTCTGTTTATTACATACGGAGTGCATTACTATTATTCATAAATGGACAAGTTACATTTATTACGGGCAATGTACGGGATTATTAGTGGATTCCTTACTCTGATTCCTCTTCATGAGCCAGATGTATGGGGTTGGCAGAGTCAAGTCCATAATTTTGTGTAAAATTAATTCTATGGCTAACAATAATTATCAGGTTATTAGATTTACTTGTGTTA